>JBNKOV010000483.1:0-4723 GCA_050294955.1 Holophagae bacterium | reverse complement strand
CCTGACGCAGGTCGCGGAAGACCGTTTGCGTGAGCGTCACCTTCTTCACCACCGCCAACAGATTCAATTCCGGAACCCTCACCACGCAGCCCGGTTCCAGATCACCGTTGTAAAGCATGATCAGGGCGTGAATATTCTCCGGCGCCCAAACGTCTTTGGTCGAGTAGACCACGATCAAAAAGCCGCCCACAACCGACGTGGCCTTCAGCCAATCGGTGATGTCCCAGATATTTATGATAAATAAAAATGCGGTAGCCAGAATGGCGAGAAGCCCGAGAAGACTGAACATTTCCGATTGGTAGGTGTCATAGAGAATGCGCTCTTCTTCAATGCATTTCTCCCTGCCAAACTTGTGACGCGTATAGAGATTCACCACGTGAACGGCCAGGTAGGAGAGCAGCAACACCAGAACCGATTTCGAAATCTTGCCAGCGGTCTCATTGAGGAAGAATGGAATGAAATAAAGCGAAAAAAGCAGCAGGTTCAAGGCCCGCAGGTTCTGGACCTGCTTCCCTCGCTGTTCACGATTTCCCGATGGAGAGACCTTCCTCACAATCCAGGCCGCAAGCAGGAAAATCGCCGCGTTGGTAAGCAGGATCAGAATATCGAAGGCGCTGAAATCCTTGATCGTTTCGTAGAATGTCGCGCTTTTTTCCAGAAAGAGTTCAAATATTTGGTCCATAGACTGAAGGCCTCCCAACCTTGAGAACCCGTCAATCATAGCATTGAAACAGCGCCGGGGCGAGAAAGGGATCCATCCTGTGTGCAAGAATCCGCAATCATTGCGCGTGTTTGCGCCCATTCCCCCAATGGATTTAAGAGACATATGCTGAAATAAAAGCACTTAAGCCAAGGTCGGCCCATTGTGGGGACAAGTCCATATGGCGCCGAATTTGCTCTTTGTTTCTTGTAGTTCGACGGTTGCGTCTACATATACGGCCGAAACCAATAGGAGAGATCCCTAAAGATTCGTTGGGCCAGCTCAGCATCCGGCCCGACAGAGGAGGACGCCATGACTGAGCAACCCAACATCATTCAAAGGAACATAACCCTTTGGGCGGCCCTTGCCGCATTGCTCGTCGCGCTGTTTGTGGTCTACACTCCCGAGCAACAGCCCGAGCCGTGGGGCATCACCGTAACATCCGCCCAAACCCACTTTCCCATCGAGGGCGGCCTGCAACTGGATGACGAAATGGTTTCCAACCTGTGCTCCTTCGACGTAGACCCCGGGGCAGGGAAGGATTATCAGGTCTGGATGGCCTATGCCACAGCGGATTGGATAAAAGTGCGAGCGCCCTATGTGGGTCCTGTCTTCGATTTCTATGTTTTGGGCAATGAGGGGCCTGGCTCCGTTGAGTTTGAAATTGCCCCCAATTGCGAGGCCTACGAGGAACAGGGCGTGCTGGTGTTCAAGAACTGCGGCTTGCCCCGAACAGCATCCATCAACATCAAGGCCGTCAGAGCGACGAACACGCCCGATGAGAGGGTGTCCATCACCCAGATGGGCCTTTCAGCGCCACCGGAAATCTGTGACATAACAAGAAACGACGCGGGTCTTACGGTCCAATGGCATCCGCCCCAATTCGGCGATTTCGATGAGTTCCTGGTAATCTGGCGTAAAGTGGACCAAGGGGATTGGCTCCCCATGGCAACCATGGCCCCTGGCATGGCGGCTTTGGGAGAATGGGTGGATTTCGACGCCTCACCCCATGAGAACTACGCCTACAGAACCACCTTTTCCGCTGGATCGAACCCCCTGTATTATTCCGAGCCATCAAACGAAGCAACACTTGCCATGCCAAAAAGATAGGTTCATTTTCACATTCCTGATAAAAGCCCGCTCACCCTGGGCGGGCTTCTTCATGTGTGCTGCCAGCGAGAATCCGATCAGCCAGGTAAAGGAAAAAGCCGCCATAAGCGTAAAACGATCAGCATATAGAAAAGATAAAAGGTCTAAAAAGAGAGATTTAGCCATTTTTGCCAGGTTTATAGCTGTGGACAAACCAAACCTTACACGTATTTCGTGAGAAAGGACCTGGCCTAATCATATACCCATCGAGCGATGATGGCAACCGCCAAATCCTCAAAAACGACGTCACAGCCTACCTTCCAGCCGGTCGCATCCATCATGGTCCCAGGATAACAGGCCTGGCTAAAACAGCGACAATAGAGGCCATCCTGCCCTTAAAGAGGCGACGTTGTCAGGGTAAAGAAATGAATTTTTATTTGTGAAAGCTTTTTGTGAATTCAAGAGGTTGTATCACGCTATTTTTCTGGAAAAGAATAATGTCGTAGTGGTTAACATATTTAAAGTTAGGAGTTTAAATATTTATTGTAAGAAAAGGTAAGAAAATATGTTGTGAAAGTAGGGTTGGCGCGTTATATATAGGTAGAGGCAGTTTAAGACACGCATCTCCAGGGATGCCGAGAAGACCGCCGAATCGTTCATTGACAATCAAATACAGGACCTACAAGAAGACCCAGGCGATAGAGACGTCTCTATCGTGCTGCTCTTCGGATGATCCGCACGTTGTGAAACCCTTGCGGACATCCCATTCTTTTCACCAACAGGGCATCCGGCAAAAAGCCGGAGCCCCAGTTGGTGTTTACCTACCCAGTGCATCAAGAGCCGCCATCCGGTGTAACCTGGGGCGCCGTCCGGTGTATTGCGAGCGGGCCGCGATCGGACGCTGTCCCGCGTAGGAGAGACAAAGTAAAGTTAAAATATCCAAGATGAAAGAACGAAGGCTGGTGACCAGGCAGCCAACTGGAACTCCAAATTGTCTTTACATATATCTCAGGATTGAGGGGCAAGCAAAGCTCTGCCTAAAAGCCGCTCCTTAGCCGCATTTTCAGGCTTTTCTCATCTACCGGTATCTAGACCAAGCCAATGTGGTATGCCATCGTTAATCCTGGTTTTCTTTGCAACCCCAATCTGATCCCTTGGCCCTCCCGGGATAGTGTGTTCCCCAGATCTCCCAAACCACTCTTGAATGGGATGTTTTGCCAGGAGATCCCACCCGTTTGTTCTAGTTCTTAAGGGGGTCGAATGGGAGCTTCGCCTTCCACACCCCGCCCAAGTCGAACGGGATGGCGCTATGGGCCAGGAACAACTGACCGTCGTTGGTGAAGGCTAAGTAATGGAAATACACCCTGGGGTAATTATGAATTGCCAACATGGTTTTATTTGACATGAATATTGTTCTGGATTTTATTTCCCCAGATAACTTATCCACCTGATAAAGGGCGCCCTCGCAGAGTATGTAGATGGAGTTCTTAAAAACTTTAAAATCACTGAAATGCCATTTCGGATATTGCCAGTTTGGATTTACTTCATTTTTAAAGAAAATCTCTTCTTTTTCTTCAATTTCAGGGCCATGCAGCGTGATCTCTCTTAGTAACTTGAAATTAGAGTTATACTCTCTTAATAGAGGACGATAAATAAACAGACACCACCAGCTCTCACCATCTTTAATCCAGCTTGTATTATTGATTGCAGGGTTAACCTTTAAAAAATCAGGCTCAATAGGTAGAATCTTTCCTACTCTTTGCTTTGCCTGGCCTGTGTAATCATAAACAACAGCAAGGCTTTTATCGCCAGGATATGATTGAATAAGGACATGATCCTGGTCAAAACCAAAATGATAAGCTGGGAGCTTGTTTCTTGCCATTTGATAACTCTCAGGCTTGAAACTCACCTTAAATTCTCCATTCTCAAAATAATTAATGGATTTCATATCGTTGCGGAAAATCCATACAGAGTTGCCATGAACCGCCATGGAAATAGGCCCATGATGGCCCAGCTCTCCTGGCCCCTCTCCGGAACGGCCGATATTCCTAACGAACCGCCCATCTCGCTTGATTTCAATGACAGAGGGATATCTCTCCCTGAGGATGAAAAGATGATCGCCATTACTCTCAAGTTGATGAATCCCCGTTAAAAAAGTGTCGGGGTTGTCCTCGTCCTGATAAATTAAGGGATCGCCAACTGTTACTTTATAAAGAGATTCCCCTGACAGCAGCAGGGCAAGCATCCATATGACCATTGTTCACCTAATAAATTCGAATTCACATAGACCAGGGATCGCACAGCCACCAGTTTAGGGAACAATATTGAGGATCGGGACCGCCACCAGTTCCACCGCCGCCGCTTCCGTTACAACCGATACAATCCGTTTCGGTTTCGGCAATCAGGTTGGTACCCTAATAAACCTCGCATTTAATGGAGTTGGCTGTTGCTGTAGTTTTGCAGCTAGTTGGGCCTGAAACAGAGCCTTCAAGAATACAATCTATAGTTGTGGAAGTACAATCGCTGCTGCAACTATTCACGCCAGTACAACTATAGGGAACATCCGCAGCTATAGCTAATAGACCCAGGGAAAATATGAAAAGACTGAATCGAAGCATCGCTTCACCTCTTAAACAAAGTAGGATTCAAAAAGTCTATCATATGCTTTTGGGTTGATTCAAGCTTTTTCTTTGCATCTCAATAGCGTTTCTTTACAAACTAAGATTCTTTGGACTCAATCCGAAGATGTGTTGTCGCACAGCAGGTTGGAACCTCAACTAGATTTTTGTCTAAATCCCAGAATTGGGGTGCTTGTTCCGGAGTAGCGCGAGCGGGCCGCGATCGGCCGCTGTCCGGTGTATCGTGGGGCGCCGTCCCGCGTAGGAGAAACGATAAAAAGAGAAATCAGTCAAGATGAAAGACCGAAGGCTTGTG
>JBNKOV010000482.1:0-4727 GCA_050294955.1 Holophagae bacterium | reverse complement strand
GATGCAACAACCCAAAGGCCTTGAAAAACACTTCCAGGGCTTCGACGGCGCCTTTGTAATCTACGATTCAGCCGCCGATTCCTTCACAAGATTCAATCCCAAACGCTGCGCCACAAGGTTTACCCCTTGCTCCACCTTCAAAATCCCAAATGGCCTGATCGCCCTGGAAACAGGCGTGGCGAAAGACGCCCACCATTTTCGAAAATACGACCCTCAAGCCCATCCCCGCCAAGATTGGATGTCGGACTGGTTAGCGAAAAGCTGGCTAAAGGACCATACCCTTCGCTCGGCCATTAAAAACTCTGTAGTTTGGTACTTCCAAGAACAGGCTAAGGAGATTGGCCCATCGGCAATGGCGGAACATCTTAAACGCTTCAACTATGGGAACCAAGACATCTCTGGTGGAATCACCCAATTTTGGCTGAGCAGTTCCCTAACCATCTCACCAGACGAGCAGGTTGCCTTCCTGAGAGATTTTTATGACAACCGTTTCCAACTCAGTCAAAAGACCCATCTCCTCATGAAGGATATGCTGGTCCTAAAACAAACCGAGAACTACAGGATAAGCGGAAAAACAGGAAGCGACGGAAAGGGCTTGGGCTGGCTGGTAGGCTATGTGGAAACGCCCCAGAACACCTGGTTCTTTGCTTATAACGCCCAACTGCCCAAGGACAAACGACATATTAAATTCCGTCGTAAACTTGTAGAAGACCTTCTCCAAGAAATGAAAATTATCTGAAATGGTCCGACGCCGCCGGTTAAAAATTTAAACCCGGCGCTCCACAATAGCCGGTTGGCGTCGGATTCCTGAAATGAAGGAGCCGCTCATGATCCAACGTCTCAAAGGTTTCGCCGCCATGATGCCAGCACTATTGATTTTATCCGGGATCTTCCTCATGGCGAGACCCGTCTACCACATGATGAAAAGTTATGGATCGCAAATTCGAGCGGAACACCAATGGAAGAATCGTTCTTTAAATAAGAACGTGAGACCAGATGACCCGGTAGCCTGGCTTAAAGTCGAAAGCATTGGTTTAGAAACCATGCTCCTCATGGATGCAACACCAGAGAACCTGTTAGACATGCCCTGTGTTTCCAATAGAGGCTCTGTTCCCGGCCAGCCCGGTCTCATCATTGTCCAAGGCCATCGCGACAGTCATTTTAGAAAACTGCAAAAATTGTCTTATTCCGACAGGGTTGAATTGGAGACACTAGCCGGGAAAACCCTGCATTGTACGGTCCAGGAAATTGAGATACTAGATCCACAGGCCATGGAAACCCGATTTCGAAACCCGGCCGGCCAAAACGGAATGATCCTCATTACCTGTTATCCCTTTCAATACATAGGCTCGGCGCCAAAACGTTATGTTGTCTGGCTGAAACAAGAGTTCCCTAATGCCGAAAGTTAAACGCATTTTCATAGCCTGAAAAACCATTGACCTCAGGAATGCGCTGAATAGACCATTGACAATGAAACAACCATCTCCTAGAGTGATACGTGGTTTAATATATCGAATTTAAATAAGCGCAAGGCAATGCGTATAAAAGGAGAAAACACATGAAAACCAAAAAAATCAGCTTGGATGAGATTCAGGTCTCCAGCTTTCTGACCACTGTGAAAGACAACAGAGACATTCTGGGCGGCGCAAACACCGTAAGAGTGGATTCCAACTGCTCGGCCTATGTCACCCTGCATCCCCGCTGCACCTGATGATCACGGGGCGCTCCAATGAAGCGCCCCGCTCCATTTCTGAGTTTCTATTTTTTACCTTTTCGGCTCAAAACATCAAAATGAGCGTTTACCACGATGGCTTTAGGTTTTTGGGGAATAGGCATGGTGGTGTCCAAAGTGAACGACGAATTGCCCACCAGCGGAGCAGCGCCAAACTTCACATAGCGCCCTTTTCCAAAATCTGCATATAACGGCACGATCATGCGAAAGTCATCTGACACCCCTTCTTGGCGAACCGTGCCCTTCAGATGGAATTGACCATCTCCCGCCTTTTTCACCGTGATGTCAGTTTTGTAGATGGGAATCTCGGTTCCATAGACCCATTGTTTGAAAAACCAGTCCATCTTGCCCTGGCCGATTTCCTTCATTTGAGGAGTCATGTACCGCTCAACCACGGCCTTAAAGTCTTCCGTTCCCACAGGCCGCGTTCCTGCGCTCTTGATGAACTCCTGCAACATGGCTTTAAATCGCGCGTCGGGGTCCCCACTATTGCCAGGACCCATCATCATCTGGCGCAACATGTGCAAAATATAGGCCCCTTTGGAATAGGCAAGAACCTGATAGGCCTCACGGCTGCTTAAGGTCGCCAAGCGGAGACCCTGGGTTACCGGTCCAACCTCATAAACTCTCAACTTCCCGTAGGGCGACTTGTCGGTAATACCGTCTCGGGCAGTTTCCCAAAATTCGTCGGCCCGGTTCAAACCTTGAGTTTTTTCCAACAGAAGTCCAGCGGAAAATTCGGCGAAACCCTCTTCAATCCACTGATCTCGGTAGGTTCGGGCAACAACCTGATGACCCCACCACATATGCCCCATCTCATGAGGCGTCACAAGATCATTGAAAAAGGCATTGGCTCCGCGTCCCAAAACAGCGGTATTGGGAACAAACGCCAGATAGGGGAGAAAAACCAACGACGGCCAGGCCTGACCAAAACTGAATTCAGCCTGTTGAGTAACCGAAATGCTGGAATGAGGCAATTCACCGAACCAATCGGAATACAGACGCACAGAATTCACCGTATCGGCCAATACGTTGTGAATCATATTTCCCGCAGTGTCTTCAGAGTGGAATATGGCCAGGTCCAAACCCGTATGCTCTTCCTTTTGATGGGTTTCTTCGTACTCGCCATAGTTGAAACCCGCAACCGTCAACGGTGCGTCGGAGCGCCAGATGGAAATAGCAAGGCCGTCTTCTTTTCGACTCTCCACCAACTTGCCGGTGGCGGCCAGCTTCATCTTCTCGGGAATCCGGAATTCCAACTCATAAAGAGCCTTGTCCGTGAAGGTTCCAAAGTTGGGATACCAGGTATTTCGGGCCGCAACACGGTATACTCCGCCGTAATCCTCAAGCACCTTTTTACCAGAATAATCCAACTCAAGGGTGTACGTCTCATCTTTCGTCAGGGGCTTGGAGAAAATGACCATGCGGTCGAGGTCGCTTCTTACATCAACATCCAGCTCATCTCCAGCTCCATTGGTGAGCCGTACTTGCTCAATATCAAGAGAAGCCGTGAGATAAATAGGCGCTGCATGCAATGAGTCATTGAGAACCTTGAATTTAATGGCGGTGGAACCCTTAAGGGTTTCAAAACCCGTAATCTGACTGGCGATCTTAAAGTGGAGCACATCAACATATGACAAATCCACACTATCCAAAGCTTTACCAGAATTCACAGCTTCGCCGTCTGTATCCAAATACCAGAAACCGCCCTTCCTGTCATGGCTCACATAGAAACAGGAAGTTTCTGAACTCATTCTAACGGAAGCAGGATAGATATGAAGCGCCCCCACGCCTTGAGGGTCCACAGCAGCTACCGCTGGAGGCAATTTTTTTCCATCGATCATGGAAACAAACAACCCCTTTTGGGCTGGACCTGCGTTTTTGAGGGCCATAAATAGACGCATGTCCCAATTTACCTGCAAATCCTTGCGCTGCATTTTTCGAAAATCTGAATAAAGGGACTTTGCTTTTCCGGAATCTCCGTTTTCAATGGTTCTCCCTGAAGTAATCGCCTCCATTGTGTTGTCGGTGAACAGGACCAGCAAACTCTCAAAATTTTCAGTTAAAATTTCATCGTATTTCCCGCCACTGCTAACCGACAATTGGCGACGCTCATGCTCGCCTGCAGGTTTCAGGGTGTAATGACCCGAACCGGAAAAAACGGCTCCAAGCGTCTGGCCCTCCACAGGCGCCAAAAAGTGGAAGGTTCCACTGTCAAATGAAAATGAATGAACATCCCGCTGTAACTTTAAACCGGAAACATTCACCTGACGACCGTCAGGCTCCATTTGCTTGATGGCCTCATACAAGACCGTCGGGTTGTTGCCCTCAGCTTCTGCTTCGGTAGAAAAAATCATACAGGATAGGCTCAACGCCCCTAAGAACACAAAACAACGCAACATGAAAATCTCCAAAAAATGTCGAAAAAGACCGGACGTTCGAATTACAAATCGATGATGTCCTGACCCTATAACATATAAAATGAAATACTTTTGAGGGCGTGGAAAAGAATAATATAAGGAAGCTCCACTGCCTCCAGCCCATCAATACGTTATTATACCATAATTTGTTTCGGCTGGCCTTCTGTAAAGAGAACCGCGAATCAACTGGAAGTCCGCTCTCTCAATAAAGTCAACTCCGTCACATCTTTAAAATAAAGAATCCGTCCATTGGGATTGCGCGGGTCGTCTTGCACGTCCAATTCTAAATGGCGACTGGCGATCTTCAAGTGGATAGCGGTTCTCTGAGCCGTCGGCAGGGCCAACATGGCTTTTACGTGAGCCAGGTCCTCATCGCCAATTGAAAGAACAGACTCCCATTTACGGCCCAAAACGGCGCCCAGTTCTACTTGAAAATAGCCTCCAAACAGAGGATTGGCAAGTGTCACATCTCCGTTGTGGTCAACAATTAAAACGCCTGATTCCAGTTTGTTGAATATGGCGGCCAGGTTCTTCTCGGCCTGCTCCGCCTTGCACAGCGCATCCTGATACCGACC
>JBNKOV010000481.1:0-4734 GCA_050294955.1 Holophagae bacterium | reverse complement strand
ATGACCGTACCCAAAACAACCCGATCAATGAGCTCTGGATCAAGCTGAATTTTTCGCACAAGACCTTTTAGGGCGAGACGACCCAAATCATAGGAATTGAGGTGCTTGAAATCGGTGGAGGCTTTAAGGAAGGGTGTGCGACAACCATCAACCAGAACAATGCCGTCCAAAGCTTGTAATGTCATGCCGGCCTTTCCTCCATTTCGGCTTCAATGCCTGATCCAAACTAGATTATGGCGCAAGGTCAAAGGTAAGGGAAGGCTTTTTTGAGCCATAAAACAAGAGAAGGACAAGACCCGAATAAACCGGATCTTGCCCTTTGAGCCTATTGGAACAATCCTGAGCCCACGGAAGCGCTCAGAATTCAAGAGAGCATTGGGTTAAGGTTTGGTGGTGCAAAGCTCGTAGGAACCGGAGCCTGAGTAGGAGTAAACTCGCCACACATAGTAACCGGCGCTACCGCTGTAAGAAATGGACTCGGAAGAATTGGAGCTTTCGCTGCTGGCCACAGTAGACCATGCGCTGCCGTNCCACTTCCACAGGTACAGATCGAAGTCTGACCCGGTTCCCTCCAAATCGGCGGTGTGCGTACCGGAAGAACCTGAGTAGTAATAGGTTCCATTGGGTTCAAATTCTTCATCACCGGTTCCGGTCAGCGTGCCAGTGTACAAATCGCCAGAGCATCCGCCGGTGCTGCCGCAAGAGGTTGTCGAATCGCGCCAGTTGGCGACAACGGAAGCGCTGTTGTTGAGCGCCAGAGCATTATAAGCAGAAGAGCCAGTGGTGGAACCGCCAACGCCCATGGGGTTGCCACCATAGGTTACGTTGGGGTTTGACCAATACTGAAGACGGGTGCAGCTTGTGCCGTTTGCCGAACATTCTGAATTGTAGGCCATAATGGTGCGCCAGTTGTTGCTCACCTTTACGTAGCCGTGATTGTAGATGTAGGGAGAGGTGCTGCTGTCCACATACCAGTCGTGGCGAGCCGCCATGTTGTGCCCCAGTTCGTGACCAAAGCTGTAGTAACCGGTGGCGCAGGTGCGAGCTGTTACGCTGAACGCTCTGTCTTCAAAAGAAGAGCTGACCGTAGTCATGAGGTTGGCGATGCCGCAGTACTGAGAACCTTCAATGATGAGGGCGACCACGTCGGCGCAATACTGATCGCGCAGGCTGTGTACGTTGTCGATGTAACCGTCGGTTTTGCTGGTCAATCTGGAGAGGTTGGTGGAGAAGTTGCTGGACTCTGTATAGGAAACCTCGCCCTTGTATACCAGGTTCAACTGGAAGTTCACGCCGCTGTTGCTGTAAGACTGGTTGGTTTCGGCTACGGCCAGATCAACAAGATTGTTCATAGCAGACGTGCCGCCTTCGGCTGAACGGGCGTTTGGCGTGTATACAACCAAAACGTCGATAACCGAACCGTTGTCGCGAGTAAGCGGCGGGGGCGCTTTTTCGTCTTCACGAGCGCCATTGTCCACAACCACAGGCTCTGCGTCGGCAGGCATGGCCGCTTCGTTGATCTCAAGCACTGAATGAACGCCATCGCCGGCATAACGAATCTGGTACATGGCGCCTGGCATGACGATGTTGCCAACTACCACATTATCCTGGCCAATGACAAAGGTCGCTGTGCCGTGCTCTACCTCTTCCAAATGGCCAAACCAGGTGGTGGAGCCGGAAGCGTTGTGTTCAATTCTTTCCAAAACGGCGGTGAAATAGACGTCTGGGAACAAATTAAGCATGGTGACCGCGCCTGTTTCCTGACGACCGGTGTGAGGCCCGGACTTGTCGGAAAATAGCTCGTGACGGACGGTGATATTGCGGCTTCTCAGTACGATATTGTCTGCAGACCGATCCATGGCCGGAGTGGTTTCGGCATCTTGGAAAAGATCCAGGCTCCAATTTTCAGAGCCTGGTTTATCCTGTGCGAACAAACTTGCGCCGAGCAAAAGCATGAAAGTGACTAAAAAAGAACGTTTCATGAGGTTCTCCTCTTTAAATGTGTTGTTTTTTGAAATGGCCCGCAATCAAAGGCCATTCCGGCGTTCATTCATCCGCCATCTATTGAATGGAGACCTATCATACCATGAAAAGATTGTGTATTTTAGCATTTTAGTTAAATTTCATCTAAACACGCTATATGAAAGACTTAAGCACTCCACTCTTTTAAAGATCAAGTAATCGCCTATGCCCATTAAATCCTCAATTGAATTCCCAGATGTAAATGACGGGAGAAATATCTCAGTTTTACCTTAGTTTTCCGGACTTTAAATCACGCAACTACGTTTATTGCATGACGGGTTTTTTCTCGTTTATTCTTTTTAAGTGGAGATTATCATATATGAAAAATTGTGCAGTCTTATTTTTATTAGTTGCTTGCGCTACCCTGACCGCTCAAGATTATGAGCGCTCGCCCTTTAGTATTTTTGCAGCTTATTCAGAAATTGTGGGTGATTTAGACCAATACAGCAATCCCACCACCGTTGGCTTACAGTATCGGTTCGACAAAGGAGAGCGCTTCAATCTTAACCTTGAGGTTGAGGCAAACTACGGCAGTAAAGTGAACTCCTATTTTGGCCGTCAAAAGTTGGATCATTACGCATTCAATGTTGTCCCTGAAATTCAATTCGGAAAGCGCTTTTCATTTATGATTGGCGGTGGACTCGGGCACCTTGAAACCCGATTTGATTCTGCCACTGTCATGAATGCCCTTGCTGGGTTCACCTGCGACCTGGGGTCTTTTGTTAAGTTATTTGTCCGCCAGGACTATTACGTGGAATTAACCTCGGACGACGGCCAGGCAGGCTTTACCAATGAAAGCCTCAACGCTGGATTGACCAAAGCCGGGCTTTACTTCAACTTTTAGAACCCTGGCCGGTTGCCAAAGCCCTGCCATTTTAAAAATCCGGAACCACTCGGTTTCGGATTTTTAATCATCGCGGCTCAAACCAGAGACAACCAAGATCAGGCTGACCTACCCATTCCATCGTTTAAAGATCAGGGACGTGTTCACGCCGCCAAAAGCAAAGTTATTGCTCATAAAATGGGTGATTTGAGTTTGTCTGACTTCAGTGAGATAGTCCAGATCGGCGCACCGGGGATCCACCGTTTCCAAATTTAAGGTAGGCGGAAGAAACCCTTCATTCATCATATGGATGCATAGCCAGGCCTCAAGAGAACCGCAGGCGCCAAGGGTATGGCCCATGTGACCTTTTAAAGAACTGATGGCGATGGCCCGATTAAAGACCGACGCAGTAGCCTGAGATTCCGTGACATCTCCCACTTCTGTAGCAGTGCCATGGGCGTTCACATATTCGATATCGTCTGGTTCCAGACCTGCATCTTTTAAAGCCTCTTGCATCACTCGCGCCATGGTTTCCTGAGTTGGATTCACAATATGACGACCATCGCCGTTGGTTGCGAACCCCACAATTTCGGCAAGAATATTGGCGCCTCGGGCTTGGGCGTGATCCAAGGCCTCCACAATCAGCGTTGCAGCGCCCTCGCCAACAACCAATCCATCCCTTTGGGCGTCGAAGGGTCTCGGCGTTTTCCGAGGATCCTCATAACCCGTGGACGTGGCGTGCATGATATCGAAGACCGCCGTGGGAATAACGTGCAATTCTTCCGCGCCGCCAGCAATCATTACATCTTGCAGGCCCCACTTCACGGTTTCATAGGCGTATCCTATGCCCTGACTCCCCGAAGTGCAGGCAGAACAGGTGGGTAAAATGCGGCCCGTAGTGCCAAAGAATTGGGCGATATTAGGGGCGCAAGTATGACTCATGAGCCGAACAAACTCAGCCGCAGTAATGCCATGCAGCGTTTTGTGAACGCCAATCTGCCTCGCATAGGTTTCAATAGCCGGCGGCGAACCCGTCGTTGAACCGTAGGCCACGCCAAGATTTCCACTGGTGAGTATGGGATCTTCCAAAAGACCCGCCGCCTCCAGGGCCAGCTCGCTTGCCCGCACTGAAAGAAGGGACACGCGGCCCATGGATCGGATCTTTCGACGGGGGTAATATTTTGGCTTCACGAAACCTTCAACCGGGGCCGCAAGCCGACAGTCCAGTCCTCTCACATCCCCATAATCGGGGGCCGGGCGAATGCCGGAAGTACCTTCTAATATATGAGACTTCGCCTCGTCCCATGAACAACCGATTGGACTGAGACCGGCCATGCCGGTAACAACGACCCTCCGATTCATATAAGTCCGCCGTTTATGGAAATCACCTGTCCTGTAATGTACCCTGCGGAATCGGAGAACAGGTATCCCACCAGACCTGCAACCTCTTCAGCGGAGCCAAAACGGCGCATGGGAATGGTTTTAATGACTTCAGCCGTTGGAAGGTCTTGGGTCATGTCGGTTTCAATCAAGCCGGGGGCCACGCTGTTGACGGTGATATTTCGCTTTGCCAGTTCCCTGGAGAGAGATTTGGTTGCGGCAATGAGCCCGCCTTTAGAGGCCACATAATTGGTTTGCCCGCGATTGCCAGCAATGCCCGCAAGCGACGACATTGTAACAATACGACCGCCCCGTTTCTTGCGTATCATGGGCATAACCAGGGGATGCAGCACGTTGTAAAAGCCATCGAGGTTGGTTCTATAGATCAATCTCTAGGGTTTTGGTTCGAAGGTCATTAGGACTTGATCTAGCCATCAAGGTAGACCACCATGATGGTGATCTGTCATGTTACTTTCATTAAGACTATCTGGTTTTGAGTTGATTTGCTG
>JBNKOV010000480.1:0-4739 GCA_050294955.1 Holophagae bacterium | reverse complement strand
GGGCACATTGTCCTCGACTACCCCTCCGAAGGTGTTAAACTCTGTGGTTATATCCACTGTTAACATGTCATGATCAATGACCCATGGCGTGATTTTCAAATGGGTGTTCGCCTCAACCGACTCGATCTTTTGAGTGGTGCTTACCTGGGGGTTGTCTGTGCCAACAATGTTTTCTGAATTGATCCGATAAAACAGCGTGGAGCCAATCAGTAGGCTGGCCTCATTCCCGCTGAGCGCTGCAATGTGGGGTTTGGTGATGACGCGGGCTATTCCTTTCTTTTGCAGAGCGTGGAGTTTAACAGAAAAGTTTGAGGGCAGTCTGGTTATGGTGAACTTATTGCCTTCTCTGCGGAAACCGTCAACTGTGAGGTCCAGCTCTGGGAATAATTGTTGATCATTGCCAGTCGTAATATTGAGACCAACGTCTAGCAGATCGGAGGAGGTGAACTCAACTACAACGACCTCCAGTAATACTTGAGGGACCCGTTGATCCAGGGCCATTACCAGTTGACGAAGGGTCCCAACCTTAACAGGATCACCCATTAACATGAGACTGTTGTATTCCTTGAGTTCAACGATTTCCACGCCCTCTTTTAGAGGCGCAGGGATCATTGAAGGTACAATTCCCACATGGACGTTGCGAAAGTTGACAATAGCTGTTTCTTTTAAAAACGCTGAGGCGTCTTTTCCTATAACATGCACGCCATCGATATAGTTATAGCTATAGTCAGTGTTGGCTAGAAGCAATCGGAGAAGATGTTCGAGAGGCATGTCGCGCACATCAACGCTGATCTCCCCCTCAACGCTGTCTGCAATGAGGAGCGGAAAGGCTCCGGATTCAGCAATATTGTGCAATACGGTCTTGAGAGGCTCCCCTTCGAACCAGGCGTCTATGCGGCCTTCATTTACCACCACGCCCGGCACACGCCCGATGGTAAATGTATTTCGGTCGGTTTTAAGGCCCAGGTTGTTGGTCTGAACCAGAATTTCAAGAGCTTCTTCAAAGGGCATGCGCGCTTGATAGCCCCGAATGATCCGATCCGCCCTTAAACTCTTCTTTCGGTAAAACACGTTTTTTCCCGTGATTTCAATCAACGAATCGGTAAGGTCTGCCAACTTCATGCCGTTCAAATCGAAACCCAGCTCATCTTTCTGGTGATCATAGACAATGTCATTCCTTATATCCGGTTTCGGGCTAGGGCGTACATAGACAAAATTCCCCACGCGTTCACAGCTTATGGGAAAGAGATGGGTTAAAATATTGAGCAACTGGTTTAAGCCTGTTTTGGGGTCTGAAAGTTCAAGGGTTACACGAATATCCAAGGTCTCGTCTACGATAATGTTGACCCTCTTCTCACGACCCATCTCACGCAAAAAACGACTCAGGGGAAGTTCTCGGGTTACGATGCTGCCAAGGAGCACGTCGGGCTCAAAGAAGCTGATAAATCCTTCGTCGAGATTGGGAATAACGGTGTTGACAGGGTTTGGAGGGGAATGGGGTGAGGCGTTTTGGGGAGGGCGGGACTGAGGATTCGCCTTTTTCAACTCCTTTGAAAAAGGTGGGTTGGATTGGTCTTGCTCTGATTCTGCTGGTTCTTTTTCTGCAGGGAGCGAGGGTGCTGGGGGGGTCTTTTGAGAAGAGGGTTCTTTGGGCTTTTCAGTTTCAGAGGGAGCTGGCTGCTGAAGATTGAAAACCTTTAGGGAGCCCACTTGGGTCATCCAAAAGGAATGTTGTAGGCTCATGACCAGAAAGCCCCAAAAAAATCCAGTCAACAGAACCATGCCCATCAATCCTGGAATTGAACCACGCTTCAATTGGGGTTTTGGGATTTTGTCTCTTTGTTTGTCCAACTGCTTGTATTTCAGACAAATGTCCCAAGTATTGGGCTCATTCTTCATGGGTTGAAAAATCCTGGCTGAAGGGATTGGGTAGTGAAGTTGATTCTGGTCACATTGGGAAAGGCAAAAAATCAGGCCTGGATAATAAGTACAGCTCCGCCCTTTGTGGACTAAAGAACTCTCCAATGGACACGAGGTCATAAGACCGAACTCTATAGGTAGACGGCTTTCTGAAGTTTGTGTGATTTTTTTTCTAGAATCTATTTTTCAAAATTCAAATAGGCGCCGCGGTTTGACGGCTTTTCAATATTCAAGGACCAGGCAATTTGAGATGACAAATGATCCCATTGGTGAGTATGGTCCATAGCCTTAAAAGGTTATAAGTGTAGACTTATTCGGTGCTTGGTCAGGGAACCTGGAGATTGGTAAACCAACTCTTGAATGCGCCTGAAATTGCCTTGAGACCTGGACGGCTTTTCAGAACAAATGGATGAGGTGAAAAAGAGGCTGTCTTTTTCTTAACCCAGGCAAATTCTGGCCCGGCCCTGTTCTTTGGCCTTGTATAGCAGTTGATCTGCTCTCGTGAAAAAATCGCCGCGTTTTTCGTCCAGGTTCAATGCTGTTAAACCACCGCTTACCGTCATGGGGAAAGAATGCTCTTTGTAGCGGTATTCATGAGCGGTGATAAAATGCTCCATCTTTTTGCAGGCTTCCTGGGCCTGGGTTGGGTTCATATTAATAAAAAGGGCGGCAAACTCATCGCCCCCATACCGAAACACCAGGGTTCCTTCACCCAAGGTGCGTGTCATGAGTTGAGCGAGGTTGGCTAAAACATCGTCTCCAGCCTTGTGTCCATATTGGTCATTGATCTGCTTGAAATTGTCTACATCCAGGAGCAATAAACACAATGGCGCTCGAAATCGGAGGGCGTGGGACACCGTCTCTTTGAAAAGAAAGTCAAACTGTCCGCGATTATTAATCTTGGTCAGGGGATCAATTCGGGAGACTTGCTTGTGATGCTCAACCTCTTGCTCCAAGTCCTTTATTTTTCGCTGATAATCCAACATGGCGAATGCAAGGTCGCCAATGTTGCTCTGAAATAAGGATGTGGCTTCCGCCATGCCCGAACTGGTTTCCATGAGGTGTTTGGACAGCTTGTTTAGGGTAACCATGTCCTTGGCGCGTTTCAGCTCCATGATTGCCTGGTTCAGGGTTTGGGAGAAGTCGCCTCCTGAATTGGACGCCCCTTCCAAAAGGGCCAGTGCTCGTTCAAGCATGTCATCGATGGGTACTTTTAAGGTGGTTGACGGAAGACTGGGTTTTGCCTCTTTTTGTCTGACCCCGCCCAATAGGGCTGCGTCCCTCATGGCTACCAGGCTCTTTAACTTTAATCGCAATAGTTTAAACGAGGAAAATGGATCAATGCCCTTCAACAATTCGCGAAAAGCTCGGACTTCTGTCCTCACTTTTTCATTGTCCTCCAAGTTCAATAGTTCCAATAATGCATTTAAAAGTAAAAGGTTGCCGCCTGGTTTTTGTGGTGTTTCCATGTGGTGTTCCGACCTTGGTTGATTTCGCGCCGCTACTGCCTGCTTCTCAAGAATAACGGAAAACTCAGGAATTTCAAATCTTTAAGCATGGGCAAAAAGAGAAAAAACATTCTCGAGATGGTTGGTTCCGGCATATCCCTCTGGTTTAAACGACTTCAGCTCTGGAAATTGTTTGGCGGCTTGTTCTGCCATTTCGACGCCGAGTTGATGCAAGGTGTGAATATTGTTGGTGAGTGTTTTTTCAAACGCTTCATCTTCCAAATCCTGGCAGAGCTGCTCGTTCAACTTTTGAAGGTAGCGGATGTCGCATTGATCAAGAAAAATATTATCTACCATGCCGGTTTCCTTCAAGTTCCATGCCCGAAAGAATTCTTGCATCTTCTTATTCAGCGGACCAATGGTGTCTAAAGTGTCCTGCACTTTCGATAACATGCTCACGTCGGTTAGTCTTTCCTGGATAAAGAAAAAGGCAGGGAAGGACCAGTAAACAGCGTAATCCCAGATGATTTTAAAGGTCATTACCTTGGGATTGCCAAAGATGGGATATTGATCCTGATAGGTTAACAACGTGTTTTGGAACAGCGTCTGGAAAATGCGATCATAAACAATAGCCTGGCCGTTCACCGGTCGTCCGGTCATATCTCTTGAGATGAGTGCTGTGAGGAAGGTGTTGTTAATGGCGATGAAGTCGCTTCCTGGAGAATAAAACGGGTCCAGGAAAAAACCAGCCTCCCCTGTAAGGCCCCAACGCTCTCCGGAAAACAGTTGCTTGCAACCGTAAGAAAAATGCTTGAGCGCTTTGAAATCCATGAGTTTGTCTTCCAAAACCCTAAGCTCACGCCCACACTGGGGCTCGTGTTTCTCCAACCAGGTCAGCGCCTTCTCAAAGCTATTCATCTCCGAAAGGGGATGTTGTCTTGGGTCGGCGACTATGCCAATACTTGTGCAACCGGAAGCAAGGGGTATGATCCAAACCCAATAACCCGAACCCATGAGATGGTTGGTGCTCAGCCAGCGGGTAATATTGGCGCCCTTGCCTTCGTGAGTTGTAGAAAAAGTACCCCAGTCGTCTATTCTGACAGGAGCCTCCAAGCGGAACCAGACACTGTTGATTTTGTGAGGCACTTCCTCTTCCAGGCCCAGTTTCTTTTTGAGGAAAGCCGCGCGGCCACCAGCATCTACAACCCAACGAGCCTTTGTCTCCCAATCTCCCCCGTCCTTAAAATAGCCAATTGTATGGCCCTCTTCATGAAAGTCAACCGACTTGACACGTGCGCCATCCTGGAAATTGACGCCTAATTCGCCAACTTCCTTCGCGATATAATTTTCTAAACGGCCCCTGTCAAGTTG
>JBNKOV010000479.1:0-4757 GCA_050294955.1 Holophagae bacterium | reverse complement strand
CATGGGAGGTTCGTGATGCATGTAGACTTAAATCAGATCAACGCCATATTAGAAGGCAGTGCAAGCGAATCTCAACACCACGCATTCACCGACCATATTCTGGAATGCGAGTCCTGCGCCGCCAAATTTAAGATGTTCCGAGAGTTAAGTCAGGAAATGGGCGTGTCTCAAGAACAGGCCAAACCAGCAGGCCAGCTCGTGCGCATTCCGGTCCGTTACATATTGGGCGTGGCGGCCGTCATGGTGCTCTGCGTTACCCCTTATCTTACCAAAACCGTTGAGCAATCACAGCCGCAGGCCCCAGATCAGACCGCAACCGCACAGGCCAAGATGAATATCCTTAAAGACGTCCAGAGTCTAAACTACAAAGCGGCCATAGACAAATGGGGCGAAGATGTAGACCTTGCGGACCTGGTAGCCATGAGCAACCGGTTGGCCTCAGTCGAATAGATAGGGTTGCTTGCATACCGACTTCAGTTTTGGGGATTTCAAATTACTTTACTTATGCCAGGGACGCGTCAGGCCTCTTGGGTGCTGTCTCTAACCTGACCCTGGAATGGGAATAAGACCATATTCCTGTTTCGCCTGCCCCATGGCCAATCATCTTGCACCCTTGCCAACCCTGTGGCCTGGCCTTTTAGGCTCTTTGTACCTTGCAACGGAGCCTGAACTGAGTCTGAACACGGCGGGTTGAAATTTTCACGGCGCTTTCAGGTTTCAGTGGTTTGCAAGTCGGCTCTCTTGCGAAAGAACAGGCTTGTCTAAAAAACAGGGCTGTGGTAGATTTTGAGACAAGGTTGGGGTCCCATGCCCAGAGCACTGAATACGCAGTCTATCGCTGGATATATTTCTATCATGGATCTCGTATTACACGGGTTGGGGTTCAATCAAATTAGCACCTCTAGGAGATTTTATGAAACTGAAATTAGAAGACGTCAAGGTCCGTAGCTTCATCACCAATGAGATGGTTAAAATCAAAGGCGGCACTCTGGCCACCGAAGCAGCGGGTTGCACCGAAAACTGCGGCAATCCCACCAACTTCTGCTACACCAACTGGTGCCCTTCCGACTGGACTGAATGTGATCCCACCGATCTCTGCTAAATAAAACAGAGAAGGGGAGCCGTTCAAAGAAAGGCTCCCCAACTGAAACCCATTCAAGATCGGGCGGCAGAAGCAAAAGCCCGCTCCAGCGCCCCAATATCAATCTTCCGCATGCCCATCAACGCCTGCATCACCCGGCCAGAACCCTCGTGATCGCCCGACATCAACAGTTGAGACAATTTTTCCGGAACAACCTGCCAGGACACGCCAAAACGATCCTTAAGCCAACCACATTGACTCTCCTGACCGCCATCCGAAATAAGCGCGTCCCATAAAGAGTCCGTCTCCTGTTGATCCTCTGTAGTGACCACAATAGAAGCCGCCTCGGAATGTTTACAATGAGGCCCGCCGTTCAAAATCTGGAAGGACGCGCCCCCCAGCTCAAAAGACACCATAATAGGCGGCCCCTTGGGATCGGGATGATAGATAGACATAATCCTGGAATCGGGAATGAGAGAGACATAAAAGTCGGCTGCTTCCAGGCCATTATCGTCGAACCAGAGACAGGTGGAAATTTTGGAGCGCGCCCTCATGGAGAGCCATCCTTGGGTTGATTCCCTGCAAAAAGGGCATCAGCCGCATCCTGAATTTCCTTTGGCGTCATATCCCGAACCTTGGTCGCCAAAGACCAGGAATGACCAAAGGGGTCCTTTACACAGGAGAATCGGTCGCCCCAGAACATATCTCCAGGAGGCATCACAACCGTAGCTCCTGCTGCTTGTGCTTGAGCGAAAGCCTCGTCCACATCGTCCACCGAGAGATGAATGGTTACGGGAGAACCACCAAGAGTTGCTGGACTTATCGATTGAAATTGAGGGTTTTCCTCCGTTAGCATAAGCGTCGCGCCATTGATAATCAAGGTAGCGTGCATCACCTTCTTGTCGGGGGTTAAAGTTAAAAGATCGACCGAAGCCCCAAAGGCCTCCTTATAGAAATCGATAGCAGCCGTCGCATTGGCGCAGACCAGATAGGGACTGATAGCTGAGAGTTGAGAAATAGGCGTTTGCGTCATGGGTGTAGTCTCCTTTTTTGGGGTATTCCAGTGGGGGAAAGCCGACTGAGGCAGCACCAAGAACCAAGGAGAGCGCTTGCCCTGTTTGGGAAGCTCAATCCTGATTAACATTGTTGAGGTTATTGGAATAAAAGACGTTGCTAAGCTGAATAGCGCGGACTGTTTCCTGAAATGTCTCAGATGGAACCCGTTTATGCGGCCCCGTGTCACCATACTCACCGGTTGATTTGATCATGCCTGCAAGCAGCAGGGCTGTCAAGAGATTTTGGCAAAAAACAAGACCGGGCTTGAATGGTCCATATGCGTGTCTTGTTGGTCCCAGAACACCGCTATGGCCAACAAGGCTTTTTTACCCTTCCCAGGTTCCTGCTTGTAGATTTGGCAATTAAGCCGCTTGTTTGTAGGCAATAGGTTCTTGTTGAAAAATGTCGCATATCTGGTGATAATTTGAACAGTCTTCAAAGCGTATATATCTCATAAGGGGCCTTTTAAATGCAGAGATTTCTGGCGATCCGTTTTGGCTGAGTCGATTCGGTTTTTGACTTGCTCAAAGAGAGCGCGGGCGCGGGTTATTGAGGCCGCTAAAGCGCTTTTTGTTTCAATTCCCTCAAGCCAGCCATATCCAGTGGCTTGATATGATAGAAGCCATCGATTTGGACCGTGGGGGGTCCGAGGTTCGCGCTAGGGTCGCTGAAAGCGCCCTTGCCTTTTATCAAAAAGTAGACATACCCCTTTTGGATTTGTTTGTTGATGTAAGCCATGCCTTCCACATGATTTTCAACAAAGACAGTGGTGTCAAAGCAGAAACTGCAAGGAACCTCATCCAGGGCCTTGAACAAATAGAAATCCCGATACTCAAATTTGGCGCCGGTAAAAAAGAGGATGCCAAAAATCTCAGCCTCTTCTTCCGGCGCCTGATTGGCCGTAAACTCTAGAGATCTGTTACCAGCACAACTGAATAAAAGCAGGGCTGGGAGCAGGAGAAAGGGGAGTCTCTTCATTCTAGCTTCGACTTCGCAACGTCATATCCGATTTTGTCTGCATAGTTTTCCGAATTCTTTTTCCAGTCTTTCGCAATTTTATCTGCGTCTATCAAAATCTGGGTGATATTCCTTGCATATCCCGCATTGCCGTAAAGCGCCCTGATCCTTTCACCTTCGGCTCGGCTCACGGCCGTAGCTTCGCCCGCTTGAATGTATGCAATTACTTTGACGGGGTCTAGCTTTTCCTCGATATGACCCATTTCATGAGCCATGAGGTAGACCGTATAAATTATGTGAGACCGCGTCGCATTTGTCAGTTCCTCGAAATGAGCGTAGTGATCTTTGTTCACAGAGGTTGAGGGAAGGCGGCCTCTCTTGATTACTTGAGGATTGATGGCGAGTTCCGCCGAAATGAGGTTGTTGTTCTCATCAAACTTATAATTGCGGGCCAGGCCAATTATTTGGCTATTTCCGTCGTCTTCAATCTCAAGGGCAACCCAGGTAATGTCAGGTTCGTTCTCTCCGTCAAATTTCTCGTAGAGTGCTCTGCCTTCAGGGGTGGATAAAAAGTTTTCTAGAAATATTTGGAACCCAGCCTTAACGCCCTCATCCGCATGATTTTCAAATTGGGATTGGTCGTGGGCCATGCCATCGGGATCGATAGCAATAACGGGGCTGTTGCCAACATAGGAGAAGCCATTCACAAATTCCCGTTGCGGATCGACTTCAATGAACCGGGCATGAACCAGACCAGAGGTCAGGCATATCAACGCCAAAATATATTTGCACATAACGAACTTCCTTTAAAATACTTAAAATAGGTCATCACAGCGCTGCTGAAATATAAAGCGCAGGCTATTTTTCAAAAACAGGTCAAGATAAAAGGCACGACCCAGATTGGCCCGTACAATGTCATATTACCATATTCCACAGGCGCCCGTCGATCCTGTTGTGCAGCATAATCCGGCAAGAAAACGAGCGTTGTCCCGTTACTTGCCAGGCTTCCAATATCGTCATTGGTCCAGGCTGTCACCAACCTGGATCGTAGTAATGGGCCGCAATTCTTGTTATTTTCAATGGCCGCTATCCAGGCTGACCTGCGTGAGACCGCGCCAGGATTATCAGGTTTTTGTCGAGAATCCCGGTCCCTATAGATCATGGGTGTCGGCGCCAATCGCGGGCGGGATTCCGGCCCCAAATTATGCAATCCATAAACCCGGATGATTCAAAAGCGGAGGCGTGATCATCCAATTGGATTCTTTGCCTTGAAGTTTAGGACTCATGGCAGACCACCTCGATGTTGTGATCATCGGGGTCAAGCACAAAGGCTGCATAATACCGCCCGCTGTACTGTGGACGAATTCCAGGCACGCCATTGTCTCGCCCGCCTGCGTTAAGAGCAGCGGAATAAAATGCATCGACCTGATGTCGGTTCTCGGCTACGAACGCAATGTGGAGATGCGCGGGTTTCTCGTCCGTTTGGTACAGGCAGAGGGAGGTGTCGCCTGTGGGTTGACTCAGTTCAACACCATCTGGCGGCCAATCCGTTACCTCAGTCACCCCAATTGGTTCAAGCGCCTTCAGGTAGAAGGTTTTGCTCAGCGCAAAGTCGCGAACACCAAACTTCACATGATCAAACACGGGCGCCTCCAATCCTTCA
>JBNKOV010000478.1:0-4758 GCA_050294955.1 Holophagae bacterium | reverse complement strand
CTGCAAAGGTGTGGACGTCGGTGTTGTCCTGTGAGGCGTCCATGCGGCCCGGTGAGAATGGAACCTTGACGCCTTTAAAGCCTCCGTCGCTTGCCGCTTTCTCAATAGCCGCCGATCCACCTAAGACGATGACGTCTGCAAGAGATACCTTTTTGCCGCCAGAGAGTGAGCCGTTGAAATCTTTCTGGACGGCTTCGAGACGTTTGAGCACTTTTGCCAATTCTTTGGGGTTATTGGCTTCCCAATCTTTCTGAGGGGCGAGACGAATCCGCGCGCCGTTGGCGCCGCCACGCATGTCGCTGCCTCTGAAGCTGGATGCGGAAGCCCAGGCGGTTCTCACAAGTTCGGGAACGGTGAGCCCAGTATCAAGGATCTTGGCTTTTAGTTTTTCTGCGTCGTTGTCGTCAATTAACTTGTGATCCAGTTTGGGGATGGGATCCTGCCAACTCATTTCTTCTGCTGGAACTTCCGATCCGAGGTAGCGGGCGCTGGGACCCATGTCCCGGTGGGTCAGTTTGAACCATGCTTTTGCGAAAGCCATTTCAAACTCTTTGGGGTTGTCCAAGAAGCGCTTTGAGATTTTTTTGTACTCAGGGTCCATTCTCAGGGAAAGGTCTGTGGTGAACATCATGGGGGCGTGAAATTTGCCTTCTACATGGGCGTCGGGAACCATGTTCTTTGCAGACTCGTCGGTGGGTTTCCACTGGGTTGCGCCAGAAGGACTTTTGGTCATTTCCCACTCGAATGCGAACAGGTTGGTGAGGTACATATGGGTCCATCGCGCCGGGGCTGAGGTCCAGGCGCCTTCCAGGCCACTGGTGATGGTGTCTTCGGCGTTGCCTTTTCCCGCCTTGTTCTTCCAACCAAAACCCTGGTCTTCAATTGAGGCCGCCGCTGGTTCGGATCCCAGGTTTTTACCTGCATGGTGGGCGCCATGGGCCTTGCCAAATGTGTGGCCGCCAGCAATCAGGGCTACGGTTTCTTCGTCGTTCATGCCCATGCGGCCAAAGGTGGTTCGAATGGCCTCAGCCGCTGCAAGGGGATCGGGCTTTCCGCCTGGTCCTTCAGGGTTTACGTAAATGAGGCCCATCTGTGAGGCGGCCATGGGTTTGTCTAGCATTTTGTCTTTGCCGTGACGCTTGTCTCCCAGGAATTCTGCCTCCGGCCCCCAATAAACCAGGTCCGGCTCCCAATCGTCTTCGCGACCGCCAGCAAATCCAAAGGTTTTAAATCCCATGTTCTCCATGGCCACATTGCCAGCCAGAACCATGAGGTCTGCCCAGGATAATTTTTTTCCGTATTTTTGCTTTACCGGCCACAGCAAGCGGCGGGCCTTGTCCAGGTTGGCGTTGTCTGGCCAGCTGTTGAGGGGGTCGAACCGCTGTTGACCTCCCGCTGCCCCGCCTCTACCATCGGCTTGCCGGTAGGTGCCCGCGCTATGCCAGGCCATTCTGATGAAAAAGGGGCCGTAATTGCCATAGTCTGCCGGCCACCAATCTTGGGAAGTGGTCAACAAGGCGTCGATTTCTTTTTTCACCGCTTTCAGGTCCAGAGTTTTAAACTCCTTTGCGTAATTGAACTTCTCGCCATAGGGATTGGAATCTGGGTCATGGGCGCGAAGTGGGGCCAGGTTTAATTGTTCGGGCCACCAGAATTGGTTTGGCTTTGCTTCTCCACTACCGGCGGCAGGGCCGTCGGAGGCTATGGAGGTTAGTGAGAAAACCAACATGCCAATAACTAGAGATTTTATAAATGAGAATCGTGTTTTCATGGCCTAATTAACTCCTTCAAGTACTAATGGGGGGGTCTGTAAGCAGGGGCCCTCGGGTTTGTAATCTCCCGAGTTTAATTATTTTATGGGTGGGTCTAATGTGTGGGTGATGCGAGGATGTTTAGTGTGAGCTACTGGTTTCCAACATCTTACTGATTTTTATGCTATTGGGCGCAACTAGGGCGCACAGGGGCTGTTGTTTGAGCTGTTAAGATCAAACTTCAATTTCTGGTTCTACTGTGGCAGGCGCATTTCAGGGCATACCTTTCCCGTTCTCAGAAGCATGCCTCTGAGTTGAGTCAGGCCCTTTGGGTGCTGCTAGAGGGCAGACCTTTAAACACAAGCTCCCGGGCTCGTGTTTGGGTTTATCTTGAACAATTTCCCGAAACGAGAATATCTACCGAGCTTACCTCAAACATAGGGGGCAATTGAATATCCACTTTAACGGAATCCGTTTCCAGATCCATAAAAGAATCGGAAGCCTGGTCGTAGAAATGGAAATGGTTTTGGGTGTTTTTGTCGTAGACGGTTTTGGATACTTGCGGAAATCGGAACTCACGAATAAGCCCAGCCTGGCTCAACTCGCGCAGCGTGTTGTAAACCGTTGCTCTGCTTACTTTTTGTAGGTTCTGATTCGCCCAGGCCAATACCTCATCGGCGGTTGGGTGATCGGCTTCCTCAAGTATGTACTGAGCGATGTGGATCCTGTGGATGGTGGGGCGAACCCCATGTTCGACGAGCATTTTTTTGATGTTTTGCATGCAGCGGCGCTCCTTGCTCACATTTCAAGTATAATCAGGTTTTAATTTTAGATCAAGTCTAAATTCTCATTTTTTTAATTTTTAGAATGGTGGGTTCCGTTCCCACTGGTTTACAAGGTCTTCCTATGATCTTGTCAGAGATTGTGCGACGTCTTTCAACGATTCCCGGGTGAAATGTGAAATGGCCGCCGCCATTAGAACCTTTTTATAATAACTTACCGGTCTGGCGGCGTCCGGCGCACTGTTACAAGTATAGGGGGAGACCTTGAGGATGGGTAGGAAAAAATGGCGGGAGGTCTTGGGACAGGGTGAAAGGGTGTGGGCTAACTCACATAAAATGGCCAAAATATACTTCCTTTTAAGGTTTGATGTATAATTGAGTTGTGATGAAGGATGACGGTTCATGGCACATCAATCCCAATCGATTCCCTTTGAAAAGCTGGATGCCTGCGGCAATGATTTTGTCTTGCTTGAGGCGGATTTGTCGGTACAACAGGTCGGCGAGATTTGTGATCGCCATCATGGGATTGGCGCAGACGGCGTCATGGTTTTTCACAGGCATGCTGAAGATTGGGTTTGTTTGAATCACTATGATCCCGATGGAAGTCGGAGTTTCTGCCTGAATGGCGTCCGCTCCACTCTGGCCTGTCTCTTTCAAAAAGACCTCATCCCTCAGAGCGGCAAGGTTTCAAGTGAAGGCGTGTCACTGGAGTATCGTATAACAGAGGGCCTGGCAACGGTGAGGTTGGAGAAATCCCCTTACCAATCTTATACATGGAGGAATGGCGGGCACGCTGTTGCTGGTTTTAAGGCGGACGTTGGAAACCCCCATTTCATTATGGTGAACGGGCCTTCTCTAACCT
Organism: Holophagae bacterium; assembly: GCA_050294955.1. Taxonomy (GTDB): domain Bacteria; phylum Acidobacteriota; class Holophagae; order Acanthopleuribacterales; family Acanthopleuribacteraceae; genus JBNKOV01. Next base: position 1,363 of record JBNKOV010000478.1, on the reverse strand, counting down.
GGTTCAGGGAGCATGCCGCTCAAATTCGCGGAGATTTGGAGGCCTTTCCCGCTGGCGTGAATGTTAGCCTGGTTCGCAGTGAGGGGGATGTGTGGCGCATCTATACCTACGAGAGAGGGGTGGAGGGTTTTACCAAGGCCTGTGGTTCTGGCATGTACGCGGCTTCACTGGCGCTATTGGGTGAGGGAGCTGATTCTTCTTTCCGATTTGTTCCTGAAGGGAAGGGCGAGATTTTTATAACCGATCATGGAAAATATTTGGAGCTGCGGGGCAGTTCCAACTGGGTAGCGAGTGGAGTGTGGTTATGTGGATGCTAGTGGCCCTGATGTGTTTTCAAAGCGCCGAAATGGAGCCGGAATCTATTAATGGATATGTTTTTTTGGAGAACGGCGACCGGGTTGAGCTGGTGGATATCAGAATGAAGAGCGGCAGTCCCTATCTGCTGGAGTTTCACAGTAAGGGGGTGACCAGTTTTATCAGTCTGTTGCGCCTGGCCCGAATCACCAAGGTAGATGACCGAGATTATGAACTGCTTTTTGATGATGGTCATAAGGAATCAGGCCGGATCAATTCATTCACCCTTTCGGGTTTTCCCGTGGCCTCTCCGGACGAAATTGAGTACCACAATATTCGACACATCAAAAGATTGCACATCATTTCAGGCGCACAGCTCCGCTCCTGTTTGAAGGGGCACTATGAGCGATTTACCCCCCATCCCTACTGTCCGGTCTGCGGCAATCTCCTGTCCATAGGTCCTTATCCCGAGGAGGTTCCCGAAACAACGGCCACTGTGCCTCGGGAACATCTGCTGAGCAATGACCATCGAAATTAAGGTGGTCCCATTGAAGGTTTGTGCAGACATGAAACGGTGGATTTGTTATGTTTTGGCTTTGGGTCTCCAGAGGACTCGTGGCTTTCAACCCACTGGGGATCTGGTTTAAGTGAATTGTTTTGCTGATTCATGGGGGAGATGGGCATGCTTGATTTGGAAAAGGCGCGTTTTGATACGCCAGGTTGTCTTGAGCGGATTCATTTTAACAATGCAGGCGCGTCCCTATTGCCAAAGCCGGTTCTGAAGGCGGTGACGGATCACCTCGCTCTTGAAGCAAGAATTGGCGGTTATGAAGCCGCTGATGAGCAGCAGGCATTATTTGAGGACGCCTATTTGGCTCTGGCAGAGTTAATTGGATGCGGCTCTCATGAAATTGCCCTGGTGGAAAATGCCACCAGAGCTTGGGATATGGCGTTTTACGCTATGCCGTTTAAGTCGGGTGATCGCATTATTGCGAGCCGGGCGGAATACGCCAGCAACTACATTGCGTTTTTACAAATGGCCCAAAAAACAGGTGTTGTGATCGACGTG
>JBNKOV010000477.1:0-4779 GCA_050294955.1 Holophagae bacterium | reverse complement strand
AGGTGGAAATACAAATAACGTCTTAGCTGTTGGAAGCCATGGCGGCTGGTTTTCCGGTTCACTGCGGGAAAGCTGGCATTCCTGGCGAAAACGTGTTAAAAATCAATGGGCAATAAGCCCTCAGGCAGGTGTGTATGCTTCAGTTACCCCAATTGCTGGGTCTTAGCGTGGCGGCGTTGTTGGTTGGCGCTGTTTTTGGCATTGTTCTCAAGGATAGAGGATGGGGCATTGCTGCGCTAAAAGGTTTAATGGCAAGTTTTATGGGCGGTTTGATCTTCTTGCACCTGCTGCCCCACGCCTATGAGCTGCTGGGCGGCATGAGCGTGGTCTTTGTGCTGGGCGGCTTTCTTTTCATGGTGCTCATTGAGATGATCGCCTCCCGGGCCGGCGCCGATCACCACGAGGGCAACCACCGTTTCTTTACGGCGGAAATGCTCTGGATTGGCCTTGTTTTGCACCAGTTAACCGACGGCGTGGGTCTGGCCGTCGCCAGCGAGAGCATGTCGGGCGATTCCCATATGGCGTTGGCGGTTCTGGCCCATCGCGTGCCCGTGGCGGCGGTGGTCATCTGGCTGTTTCACCGCCAGGGCGATCTGAAAAAGGCCTGGATTCGCATCGCGGCCATGGGCCTGGCCACCATTGTGGGGGCCATTTTTGCAGAGCGGCTGACCGGCTTCGTTTCAACCGGGGTGATCGACATTTTCTATGCGTTTATCGCGGGTTCTTTTCTGCACTTGCTTACCCACGACTTTCTTGATCATCACGCTCATTCTAAACGTGATCGGGCTTCTGAGTTCCTGGCTTTTCTGGCTGGGGTGGGCCTGCTTTTGTTTACAGAGAATATGCTGGGCGGCTCAGGCGGTCACGATCACGGGGCCGCTGGGGCCGATCTTCATCATTCCGCCGATGTTGCCGCCAGTTTCTTGACTTCGCTGGTGGTGCTGGTGAGAGAAACATCGCCCTATCTGTTGCTGGGCCTCATTATTTCGGGGCTGTTGCACTCCTATATGCCATCTTCTCCCATTGCGTGGCTGCAAAAGGGCGGACCGATGAAGCAGGGCGTGAAGGGCATGATCTTTGGCTTGCCCCTGCCCATCTGTTCCTGCGGCGTGCTGCCGCTGTTCCTCTCCCTTGCCAAAAAAGGGGTGCCGCCGGCAACCCTGGTGGCCTTTCTCATCGCCACGCCGGAACTGGGCGTGGACTCGTTCCTCCTCTCGGTGAAACTGCTGGGCTGGAAGTTTTCCATCGTTCGTCTCATGGTCGCCATGGCCCTGCCCATCGTCATCGCCCTGATTGCAGTGCGATTTTTACCGGACCAACCCATTGCAAGCGAGCCAGTTAAAAGCTGCTGCAAGAAAAGCGGCAACGCCGGCGCCGAACCGGCTCCCAAACCGTGGTGGCGCTTTTCGTTCTTCGATCTGGTAGACGACATCTTCCCTTTTGTGTTTTTCGGACTGGTCATCGCGGCCCTGGCCGAGACACTCTGGCCCACCGCCCGTTTCTCCGAGCTGGTAGGTCAATGGGACGTGCTGATACTAGGCGCCTTGGGCATTCCCTTCTACGTCTGCGCCTCGGCCTCTGTCCCCTTCGCCCTGGTGCTGCTGCAACACGGATTCTCGGTAGGCGCCGTAGTGGTGTTCCTGTTTGCAGGACCCGCAACCAACGTGGCCACCGTACTCACGGTGAACAAGGCCTTTGGAAAGGGAACCGGGCTCAAACTGGCCACAACCGCATTCTTTGCAGCCATTATCACCGGATTTATCATCAACGCCATCTACACGCCGGAGACCCTGGGCATTTTTGAAATGCACGACCATGGCTGGACCTGGATCGGCTACGCGTCTGTGGGCGGCATCTGCATCCTGGGCCTCATGAGCCTTTACCGATCCGGCCCGCTGCACTGGATATCCACCGTTGCAGGCATGATCCCCGGCGTCATCCACCACCCCAAAACCAGCGGAGAAGACCACCATTAGAGGACAAATCAGCACGAGGAATAACCCGGGGAAGGGGCCAAGGCGCGTCCATTCCCAGCCTGCGCCATCTCATCACCTGAAACATGAAGGTGGAGAAAACGTATAAAAAGGGATGGTCCGGCTGCGCTGAAAGGCGTCTGGTTTAAACGGCTTAAGAGGCATAACCCCTTATTTTACCCAGGATTTACCCCAAAGAATCCTCAGTAGGGTAAAATGGGAGACGATAATGGTCGATTTGTCGATTTATGGTATAACGCCATTTTGGAGCGGAGGCAAAACGGTGAAGTGGTTCCTTATAGCGCTGGCGATGGCAAGCCCGTGCTACGCGGCTACCTTAAGCGGCAGGGTTGAGGCGGAAGACGCCGGAACCGTAAGTGACGCTAAAATAGTCGTCTACAATGAAATGGCTGTATTTTTCGTTCAGCGTGGGAAAACCGACAGGAACGGGAACTACCTCTTTACGCTTTCGCCGGGCTCCTACCGAATCTGGGTCTTGAAAGAAGGGTACCAGCCGGACCGAGCCGAAGCCCTGATTATCGACAGAGATCAAAAATTCAAGCTTACCCACTTCATTAAAGCCCAGCCATCTCAAATAAGCGCAACCGATAAGGTGAAGCAGCTCATCAGGGGCCAACGAAATAAGAACCCCTTCAGAGAACTGTCTCAGCCCGAGATTTCCATTGCATTGTTGCCCGAGCCGGACACCAGCCTGGCTGGCGCTTTCAGCGCTCACGCCACCCAAGATCTCAACGGCGAATCTGGACAGCGTTCCACCGTTGAAGTGGCTGCGCGGCTCAGCGAGCGCATTACCCTTGAGTCCAAGCTCACCAACGAACATCGTTTGCAAAGAGAAACCATGGAGATTGAGGCCGGGGTGAATGTGAAATGGGGCGCCATGAACGTGGATATTAAAGCCCACGCCATTCAAGACCCCAATAGCAGCGAACTTGGCAACAGCCGCAAGCTGCGCCTTTTTGGCAATTACAATGATCGCTTTGCATCCCACACCACCATGAGCTTGTTATTGTCCGACAACCTGGCGGAACGCAGTCACGAAATGCACCTCTCCCAAGACGTCTCCTACAAGTTGGGCGGTTACGACCTTCGCCACGAGCTGAATCTTTCCGGATGGGAATACAGCGATCAGGCTTCCGCAAGCGAAGTGAAGTTAAGCACCGATTGGAACCTCTCCCCTTTCCTGGGTTTGAAGGCCGATGTGGATATGTTCTCCTATGACGGCGACCAACTTTCCGACGCCAGTTTCTGGCTGACCGGCGCTCGTCAGACCACGGGAGAATGGTTAAAAATCCAATCTCAAGTAGGGGTTAGAACAAGTGAGCAAGACCCGGAACTCGTGCAACAGCACACCATTGTCGCCGACCATGGCAAGCTCACCATTGAAGCGGAATACCGGCAGGACGCCGCATTCTCCGCCTATAACTCCGTAGACGTCTACGGAACCTTTACGCCGCGTCCCCTAACGCCCTTTGCCAACGAGAGCTTCTTCACCCAAAAAGATCGCCAGGCCAACCTGAAGCTCGGGCTCATCCATTCCTCCCAATGGACATCCACCCTGAGAATGGGTCACGAAGAAAGCCAGGCCTCTCTCATTCACAGCTACAGACCCGATTACAAAAGCGAGGCCGATTACGAGGCGCAAACCTACGCCTACATGTTGTCGTCCCACCGCTGGGGCTCCAAGATTGAAGTGAGCCACAGCAAAAACGCCACCGAAGACATGGCCTTCGACCAAACCGGCGTGCGTTACGTTCAAGCTCTTAACCCTTTCCGCAATAGAGGCTTGGGTCTCCAACTTGAACTGGAAATGACCAGCAACCCCAATCTTCCCGCCTGGTGGTTGCTTGCGGAAACCCCTTGGGATCCCATGGAAAACAACACCTGGTACCAGGGTCGCCTCAGTCTTCAGTTTTAAATCAGGGCGCATTCAGACCTACCAGCCGGTTGCATCTCCCTAAACATCACGGTGAAGAACCCACAGCAGCCTTTGAAATCTCGAATCGGCCAAGCGCTTGAATCGATTGCAACGAGGCAAAAGCCAAACACCGCTTTTCTCATCCTGCTTCGGCTGACTCAGTGAATCTCAAGCCTTCGCCGCATTTGCTCAAGCCGTGGACACGCCTGCTTAAGTCGTAGAAATATATACCAAACTCAAGGAAACACCGCCCAGGCCAGCTCAGAGAATCCCACAATCATGGCAATACAATTTCCCTCATGGAAAAAGAGGCAGGAGAGCGCGCCATCCTTCCAGCCCTCATGGCAAAAGATCCGCCAAAAAGCGCCATACAGCACCACCCCGTGGCCATAGCGGCCCAAGAGCCCGCCTTGGAGCATCACGTTGAGGACAAAGACGCCGAATTCATCGCAAAAGGGGCGAGGAAGGGCGCAAAATTAGATACACTGAAGGCAAAACTTGCACACAGCGGGGAAACCACTAATATCAGTAGCCTTAAGCCATTTCAGCCGCAAAAGATGGTTCTAAAAATTCGGGGAAATGAAGCGGTCTATTCGTCGGGACCGGAGTAGAGTTCCCGAGACATCACGGTTACCAACACGGCAAAAATCACGAATCCGGTGGAGAACACCTTCAAAAACAGATCTTTGTCCATGATCCCGGTCATGACAGCGCCAAACAGCCCGAGAGCCAGAACCGCCCAAACAACGCATACGGTGGTAATCCTTTTCTTCAAGCTACTGGCCATGAAAACCCCATAAAGAAAAGGGACCCAAACATGGGTCCCAATCCTGAAAAATTGTAGGAACCCTTTCTAGTCGAAAGGGTTCC
>JBNKOV010000476.1:0-4791 GCA_050294955.1 Holophagae bacterium | reverse complement strand
ATATTCTTCAATTCAAAACGCCACTGGAGCTGGGATATAGATGGCATTCGGGCCTTGAAGGCAACAGCCAATGTTGTGGATCTCATGCTCTCCAAATTAAGCGAACTCCCGGAACTGACCCAGGATCTTCTGGCGCTTTGCGCCTGTATTGGATTTCAATTTCCCGGCGATCTGCTGGTGGAGGTAAGCGATAAGACCCCAGGTCAAGTAATGCGACACCTCTGGCCGGCAATACGAGATGGGCTTGTGATGAGCATTGGCCATTCCATCTGGTTTGAATCCTCCGGAGGCGAATCTATTTCACCCCATTCCATTGACACTCCCCTTGCATTTCTCCATGACCGCGTTCAGCAAGCGGCCTATGAACTTATCCCGGAAGAAGCCCGCAAAGAATGGCATTTAAGGATTGGAAGACGCCTTCGCAGCACCATGCCTGAGAGTGGTCAGGAGGAATCCATTCTTATGGTTTGCCAACAATTAAATGCAGGCCGCCAAATGATTCATGATCGCGATGAACAGATAGATCTTGCGAAGGTGAATCTGCAGACCGGAAAAAAAGTATATGGCGCTGCGGCTTTCAAAACTGCCGCCAACCATATGAAAATCGCGTTGGATCTTTTGGGGGAGGACGCCTGGAATTCTCACTATTCCTTGACTTTTGAATGCTATCAATTCGCATCAGACTGCCGCTTTGCGGTGGCCGATTGGGACGGCGCCGAAGCATTGCTGAACATACTATATTCCAGGGCTCGAACAGATTCTATGAAAGCGAATGTTCTGGCCTCCCGAATCACCCACTCCCCCTGGCATTTCAGCTGGCACGATATTCGAAAGGACAGCCTGGAAGGATTGCGTCTTTGTGGTATTTGGTTCCCAAAATCGGACGAGGAGATCGAAGCAGGACTTAAACATATTGACACCCGTATCCAAACCATCTTACAGTCCCCAGAGTTTCCCTTCACCAACCGACCCAACAACCACCCAATGATTGCTACTGGCTTAGATATACTTCGTGTGATTGTATTCAAGGGATATACGTCAGGCGTCGAAAACATCTCTCGAACAGCCATTGCTCTGGGTTTAGAGATTATTGAAAAGCACGGATTTAACGACAATATCGTCCTGTTTTTATATCGATACGCCACCTACCTGATTGAGCAGAACCAGTTCCAGGAAGCACATAAACTGGGTCGACAAGCCATTTCCCTTCTAAGCCAATCCAGGTCTTTTATCACTTCAATTTCTCTTAGCGACATTCCCGCTACTATTTTGTTCTATGGAGAGCCTCTCACCGAATCCCAGTTTTTTTTTAGGAAGGGCATCCGAGTATCAATGGACAGCGGCGAAATTGTAAATATGGTGGCAACCCAACTCAGCATGATCGGTCAACAGATAACCATGGGAATACCCTTGGAAAAAATAATCAATGGACTTGACACTGCGAGGCTCAAAGCAAAGAAAAACAATTTTCCAGCAGCAATGGATCATGCTGACAGCATGCGGCACCTCGTTCTTCTACTCCAAGGAAAGGGACAACCCAACTTCCTTACAGAATCCGGTTTCAGCGCGGAAGCCTGGGAACGCCTTCAGTCAACCGTACTCAGAGCGCCACACGCTTTCTTCGTACTAATGTACGACTTCTGGTTGAATACGCCAGAGCAGGCAAAAAATACAGCGGAGGAAAGCGCAAAGCTAATGCATTTATGCCCGGGATACATGCTCGTTATTGACCAGGACCTCCTTCATGGATTGTCCCTGGCAAGGTGTTACTTTTCCATGGAGAAACCGGACCAGATCGTCGCAGAAAGAAAAATCCTGGAATTTGAAAAACGCATGGCCCTCCTGGCTAAAACCTGTCCCGTAAACTTCCGTCACAAATGGGTCTTGATTCAAGCCGAAAGACTCAGAATTCAGAGAGGTGATTTTCGGGAAATCTGTGGATTATTTCAATTAGCCGCCAATAATGCGGCTGAAGATGGATTCCTCCATTTCGAGGCGCTTGCCCACGAATTATTTGGTGAATTTCTAATTGAACAGAATATGCAAAAACTGGCGCGAGCATGCCTCGTAGAAGCGCGCTATCTCTACATACGCTGGGGCGCATTCGCCGTTGTCGCGCGAATGGATAAACAACACGCAGCCCTCTCCCTTGGTCAACCTTTAGACGAGAACACGGAATCAAACTCCGAAAGCAGTGGCTCCATAGACATGGAAGCTGTGATGACTGCAGCCCAGGTCATTGCTCAGGAAATTGAAAAAGAACGACTACTCTCAGCCATTATGAGAGTAATGGTTAAATACGCAGGCGCTTCCCGTGGGCTTTTGATTTTTCAACAGGACAATGTCCTAACTCTGAGCGCCAAAGCTGACGCCAACAAAGTGGAATTACTCCAAGATACGGCAATAGAAGATGCGGGTCCATACTCTCAAGCCATAGTCCGCCAGGTTCTCAAAACAGGTCAGTTAAAAGTGGCTCCAGATTCTGGCGAAGATGGTTTATGGGACGCCTATTTAGCACAGCATCCTTCATTGTCTATTCTCTGTGCTCCCATTCAACATAAGAACCGCGTTTTAGGCCTGCTCTACCTTGAGAACAGTCACTCGGCCAGAGCATTTAACAAAGCTCGAATTGGAGCGCTCAAAGTGCTTCTTGCTCAAACTGCCATTTCCTTAGATAATGCGCGACTCTTTCAAGACACCATTATCTTAAACGAGAGTTTGGAAAGGGAAATGGAAGTTCGGAAAAGAATTGAACAGGAAATACGCCTACTGAATCAGGAATTGGAGGCCAGGGTCCAAGAACGAACTGCCCAGTTAAAGCAGGCTCAGGAAGAGTTGGTAAAAAAAGCCCACATGGCGGGCATGGCGGAAATTGCAACCTCAGTGCTTCACAATATAGGCAATGTGTTGAACAGTGTGGGTATCTCCTCCCAAATGTTAAACAGCACACTTAAATCCTCCAAACTAAGATCTCTGGAAAAAGCCAATACTGCGCTTCGCGACCTGATTAGCCAAACATGGGATTCCGAATCGAGCCGGCCTGAGAAAATATTGGAATATTATGAATTGCTCTACAGCACCCTTCTCAATGAACAGGAAACCGTATCAGAGAATTTGGAGCGCATTCTTGACAAAGTTGATCTGATTAAGGGCATTGTGATGTCACAACGACGTTACGCGGCGGTGGAAAACCAAAATGAACATCTCGCCATGGATAGAGTTGTCAATGAGGCGCTAAGTGTCTTGGAAGGCGACATTAGTCGCTCAGGATGCCGAGTAGAGACGCATATCCCCAAAAACCTGCTTGTTATCGGCCAACGGCTGAAGTTGTTTCATGTAATCACCAACATCATCAGAAACGCCATTGAAGCGATGAACCATTTAGAGTCTCAAAAAAAACTGATTATTTTAAGGGCCATTTCAAAAGCCCAACTTGTCCAATTGGATATTACAGATACAGGCGAGGGCATTGCCCCAGAGAGCCTGAAGCACATTTTTCAACACGCCTACACTACACGAGAAGGCGTTCGAGGCTTTGGTCTTCACAATTGCGCCAACGCCATGACAGAAATGTCGGGAAAAATCAGAGTAAAAAGTCAAGGCTTGGGAAAGGGGACAACTTTTTCCCTGACACTCCCAAAGGCAGGCCTCTAGACTTTTTGTGGTTTTGGTCATCAAGGGGTTGCTTTGACATAGGTTGCCTGTGTCATAATGTGCTTGAAGGTCATGAATTGCGCTTAACGCCGCCGGGTAGAACTTTATCCGCTCCCTAGAAGACAGGAAGGTATTATGAAATCAATTTTGATTTACGCTTTGCTCATAACAGGTTTTTGGGCTCACTCGACAGATAAAAAACTAAATGCTGGAATAATAGGAGAAGTTGAGGCTCGATGCATCGGTCCTGCTATCATGAGCGGTAGAATTACGGATATTGATTGTCCAACAGACGATCCACTTACTATTTATGTAGGAACCGGAGGTGGTGGTGTTTGGAAATCCGAAGATGCAGGACTGAATTTTGAGTCCATTTTCGACAAGCACGAACAATCCATCGGTTGTGTCTCTATAGACCCCAGTCAGTCCCAGACCATTTGGGTTGGCACTGGAGAAATCAATACAAGAAACTCCGTTTCTCTGGGTGCGGGCCTCTATAAATCAATCGATGGCGGCGAGAACTGGAAACTTATGGGATTTCAGGATTCCGAGCGAATTGCCGAGGTGAAAGTGCATCCCATGGATTCCGACACGGTTTATGTGGCAGTGTTGGGTCATCTTTGGGACGACCACGAGACCCGAGGCCTTTATAGAACAAAAGATGGCGGTAAGACCTGGACCCGTTTGCTGTATGTAGACAACAAGACAGGTTGTATTGATGTAGATCTGGACCCCCAAGACCCAGACATTGTCTATGCCGCCATGTGGCAAGTTCGCCGGTGGCCCTATTTTTTTGAATCGGGCGGTCCCGGCAGTGGTCTTTTCAAGTCAACAGATGGGGGCGAAAATTTCAAAGAAATTCGGAATGGCTTGCCAAAAGGGGATCTGGGCCGCATAGACCTGGATATTGCACCGTCCAGACCCAACCGAGTCTACGCTATTGTGGAAGGCCAGGAAGATGAAACCGGACTCTACCGATCCGATAATTTGGGAGAGAGCTGGGAACGGGTCAGCAATATTTTCGGCGTGAAGGCTAGACCATTTTATCTTTCAACAATAAAGGCCAACCCCCATGATTTTAACAGTGTATTCAGCGTCTCGTATCAATTGATGCACAGCGATGACGGAGGGAAAACC
>JBNKOV010000475.1:0-4791 GCA_050294955.1 Holophagae bacterium | reverse complement strand
TGTCCAGCATCACGGCCTGCTTTGAGTTGCCGTCTCCCACCAGGGCGATGCCTTTCAGGTGGAGAAAGATCAACTCCACCAGGCCCGGAGTCAGCGCCCTGTCGCCGTTGATGTAAAACCTCAGGCGGTCCATCTCCAGGTCGCTCAGTGGACCAGGGGCTCCACGCAGAGAGAGGCGGAGAACGCCTGCCACCTCAGGGTTTTGATCCAGAAAGGCGTATCGTCCCGGCGTGGGGAAATCGGCCCGGCTGATTTCAACCGGCCATAACTCAACAGGGGCTCCGGTTCTAAACCGACAGACATGTCCAGCGGAAGACCGGGCAATTAACTGCGTGTGTTGCTCAATGCGATAGGCAGTAGACATTTTCCCTTCGCCCGCCCGGGCTTGAAAACGGGCAATGGACATGGAAGGCACGGGCCGAACCAATTGGGGATACAAGATCTCCAGCAATGATTGGCTTACCTGGGGAAATGACCCGTCGATTTCCCGTTGAAGCCGACTTGTAAGCAGGGCAAACCCCTCCAACAGACGCTCCACATGAGGGTCTGCGCAATCGGTGGGCTCCAATTGCAGCCGGGCCGCTACTTTCGGGTGATCTTGGGCAAAGCGGCCGCCCATTTTGCGCAGGTAGGCCAGCTCATCGAGATAATAGGAAAAAAGATCGTTTTGGGGTTTCATAAAGAGCTCAAGCCGAGTCAGGGTATCATGACGGTTAAAGAACCAGGCATGGTGATGGAAATGACGCCGCCCCACATGCACATGCATTTGCTGGTGTTGTTGAGCGCAGGTTTACCGCCGGCCAAAACCGTTGGCGAGCCCGGCGCCCACGGGGCGCTGGTGGCGGGAATGCAGGGCATGGGGGTTAACACGCCAAGCGCAGCCGCCGTCGCCGCTGCTACGGTTGGGTTGGACGGTGAGCTGCACATGCCAAACGGCTTGATGTTCAACATGGGAACATAATCCATAATGGTGGCCACCGGTTGGCTGTCCGCCATGACTCGGGCGACAGGAAGCACGGTTAAAGGAGAGGGGGCCACCCCAAAGGGGCAGGCCAATAAAGCGGTGGACGCTGCCTGATTTGGCATAAGAACATCTCCTCATGTGGTTTGGATGCTCAGGGGAAAGGAAACTGGGGTGACGATTGACCCCAGCACAACCTGTGCATTCAGCGTGAAGTGAAAGGCAGGAGGCCTGGTTTTACGGGGGATGAGCTGAACCCTGGTCAACCGGGGTTCGAATGCGTCAATGGCGGCGGAAACCGCCCTTATAAGGCGGGCCATGTCTACCGGGCTATTGGGTGAGAGGTGGGCGACATCTGGGACGCCATAGTTGGACACCGTTTTTTCCATGGCCTCCCATACGTCTAAGGTCTGACTGGCGCGAGTATCCAAAAGGCGCGCCAGCTCTCGCTTGATCGAATGGATCAGACCTTCCTCATCAAGAGTCCGCAAGGGCGCTTCCTCAGACATTTTGAAAGGCTGCTCATCGGTCAGGCGATCAAACAGGAGGGCGAACCCTCCCGTTTCAGGTTTCAGGGAAACACCGGTCATGGGGTGTTCTTTTGCAGATCCCAGGTAGCAGAGGTCTTGCCAAGCTTGGAGCCCTTCTGGTCCTGTTCTTGGAAGGTCCATTCTATTTTGGTGTAGTTGAAGGTGAGAGACTCGGTGGGGTTGCCGCCCCCGCCGCAGGAAACATTGTAGGAGCTGACCAGGGAATCGGTTAGCTTGTAGACCACAAGCGGCTCCAACTTCTTGCCTTCCTGACGGCATACCGTTATTTCAATGGAAGAGATGGGGGTTGCGTTACAGCACAACTCATTAAATTTAATGGAGTTCTTATCCATTACCTTGGTAATGCTGATATCCGAATGGTTGCAAACGCCAGAGGTGCGTCCCTCCGTGCCGCCTCCAGCAAAACAATTGAGATTCAAGCTGTGGTTGAGAGAGTAAAGGCCGATTTGTTTCTCAAAACCGACCGAACTCGCCGAACCTTCCATGTCGCTTACCTTCATAAAAATACTATCGCTCATAATCACTTCTCCTTGGTCAAATGTACACAATAGGGTGTTTAAGGGTTACAACGCCATCAACCCGCAGGTTGGGGAATCTCGGCGACCAGGCGCAGGGACACCGAGAGTTCATCGAGCTGAAAATGGGGCCTGAGAAAGACCACGGCTCGGTAGACGCCCGGTTGAGACGGATCCTCGGTTACATCTACGCGGGCCTCCCGCAAGGGGTGTTTCGCTTTCACATCCTGCTGGGCGTTGTCGTCGAGCAGGACATAATCGGCAATCCAGTTATTCAGAAAGTCTTCGGTCTGGCCGCGGGTAAGGAAACGTCCGATCTTGTCGCGCATCATGGCCTTGATATAATGGGCAAAACGGCAGGAGGCCAGGATATAGGGCAACATGCTTGAAATTCGCGCATTGGCTGTAGCGGAATCCTTGTTGTAGATTTTGGCCTTATTGGTGGTTTGCCCGCCGAAAAAGGCGGCGTAATCCGTGCCCTTGCAATGAACCAGCGGCAGGAAGCCCAGGTCTGAGAGCTCTTTTTCACGGCGATCGGTGATGGCGATTTCGGTTGGGCATTTCAGGGCAATATCGCCCGCATCGGTTTTGAAGGTGTGGGTTGGCAGGCCTGTAACGGCGCCGCCGCCTTCCACGCCTCTTATGGCCGCACACCATTTATGCTTGGAAAAAGCGTCTGTAATTCTCTGGCCAAGGGCCCAGCAGGCATTGCCCCAAAGATATTTCTCATGGTCTGTGCCGTTGACGTCTTCCACAAAATTGAACTCCTCCACCGGGATGGTGTCTGGTCCAAAGGGGAGTCGTAGTAGGATGCGAGGAAGGGTTAAGACAAAATAACGGGAATCGTCACTGTCGCGAAATGATCGCCATTTCACCAGTTCCGTGCTCTCCATAAGCTTGGCCATATCCCGGGGATTTCCCAGTTCCGTGAAGCTGTCCATATCGAAGAGACTGGGAGAGGAACCCGCAATAAAGGGTGCGTGCGCCGCTGACGCTACCTGGGCGATCAACTCCATGAGTGTCGAGTCCTGGGGATGACGGCCAAATTCATAATTCCCGATCAGGCAGGTGTAGGGAGCGCCGCCAAAGGTGCCGAACTCTTCGCTGTAGACCTTTTTGAACAAGGCGCTCTGGTCAAATTCCACAGCCTTTTCCAGGTCGCTCAACAGCTCCTTTTTCTGCACGTTCAAGACCCGCAACTTGAGGCTGAGGCCGGTTTCTGAGTTCATCACCAGGTAGTTCATGCCTCGCCAGGTGGATTCCAATTCCTGAAACGCCTCGTGATGAAGGATTTCATTCAACTGACTGCTGATCAGTTCATCGATTTGGGCAATGCGCTGGCTTACCATGGCGATGGTGTCATGGCTTATGGTGACCGTATCGTTGGCGACCACCTCTTCCACAAAGCTGGAAATAAGGTCTTTCGCTCGGGCTTCCTGAGCCGGACTTCGCACCATTTTACCTTTTTGAATGATCTTGTCCAGCAACCCGGGTTCTTCGGCTACTACTGCGCCCCCAGCGCTTGCCGCCCCATCTTCAAGGTTCTCAGTCATGGGTTTCCTCCTGTAATTGAGTTTTTAATTGGGTTTGTTCTTCGGTATTGTGAATCACGCTTTGGAGCAGGGATTCGAGATCGTCATTCCCATCCAATTTGGAGATAAGATCTTTGAGTCGCGTCCGCGCGTCCAGCAATTTCCGCAGGGCTTCAACCTGGTTGACCACTGCCGTGGGATGGAAATCGTCCATGGATTTAAAGGTCAACTCCACAGGCATCTTCCCCTTTCCGGTTAGCTTGTTCTCTACCGTCAACTCCAGGCGAGGCTTGGAGGCTTGAAGCACGTCATTGAAGTTATCCCGATCAATTTCTACAAATTTACGGTCCTTGAGACGTGGAAGCGGATCTGCTGGGGCTCCAGAAAGGTCCGCTAGAATTCCTCCGACAAAGGGCAGCTCTTTTTTCTCTATGGCGTCGCCGACCTCGATGTCGTAGGTAATATGGACCCGAGGCGGTCGGACACGGGTAATTTTGTGTTGGGTGCTGTTTGACATAGAATCACTCCTTGTTTTCCGGCATGTTCCAACCGGGATGGCGATCCGGAAGGTAAGGCCTGTTTCCGATTAATGGGCGGCGGCTGCGCTCATGCGGCGACCATCCCTGCTAATGAGCAGTTGAAAACCGGTAATGGCGGCGTCTGCACGGCAAGCCATCCATCCTGGTCGTGCGTCTGCTGGCAGATTGGGGAAAATATCGGCGATCAGCGTCGCCAACTTCATAAAGGGGGCCAGTGTCTGGGGCGGCGACACTGCGAGAACCCCGCCAGCATTGTCGTAGAGGGTGAAAACGATTTCGGTGGAATAATCGTGGGGATTGATGACGGTAATCCCATGGAAACTCCTCCCGGAAGCGTCGTAGTAGGGGAAGGCCAGCTCTGTTTTCAAATCGGCCATGGCCTCTAATCCGGCGAGGCTGGAGCCGCTGTTGGTTCCGAAAAGCTCAAAACCGATGATGGTTTCCGGGGCTTCAACCGATAGCCAATCCACTTTTTCAGGCGTTCTCATGCCCTCCAAGATGGCGACCGAAGTGGCCGCGTATTTCTGGTTGCCATCCAACCGCAATGCCTTGGCGCCAATCAACCCGCCATCCCGGCCATAGGCCTTGAGGATTAGGGTCTGCTTGATTGAGGTGGGATTGAGCAGGACGATGCCGGTCCAGAATTGTTGCCTGTCGCGGGTAATATGGGGGAAGTACAGGTTTTGACCATTG
>JBNKOV010000474.1:0-4797 GCA_050294955.1 Holophagae bacterium | reverse complement strand
TGATTCATTGCCCGCTGAGCGGGGATCTGGAATCGGATTTTCGCTCTATTGTCTTGTCCCTCTGGTTTAATCAGTTGGATTGCGACTGGCGTCATTTTTACAAAGACGGCGAGTTCCGCAAGCAATCCCTGCCCACCTACTGTTTCCAGGGTCAATCCTTCTGGCTTGAAAAAAAGGAACGGGTTGATGGGACCGAGGCCCTTTCGCTGCAACCGGTCGTTGAAACCACTCCGATGGCTGTTGGTTCCGAGAAATTACGAGAGAGCGCTCCCAGTGATGCGCAGGAGAATGAGGTTATGTTGAAACGGGATTCCGCCAACCCCAATCGGTTTATGAGAACCGTAAGCGGCGCCAAGGATCTGATTATCAAGGATACAGTGGTACTTGGCTATTTTATTGTGCCCAGCACCCTGCGACTTGAAATGGCGTTGAACGCCTCCAGAACCGTGACAGGCTCAGGGGTGAACTGCTTTACCAATCTGCTCTTTCGCAACCCCGGCATTGTTCAGGGCGACTATCCCATTACGGTGACCATCGATCCAGAAAAGCGCCGCTTCAATGTGGACGCCCAGTCCGGCAGCCTTTGCCAGGGCGGTTTTGAGGAAAGGACCCTGGGGTCGCCTCCAAGCATGGATCCTGCGGTGTTTCAAGCCCCGGTCATTGTGGCGAATGAACAGGTCTATCGAAATTACGTGGAATGGGGTTATGGATACGGTCCCAGCCTTCAACTGATCGACGCCCTTCGAGAAACTCCGGACGCCTATATCTCTCAGCTCAGCGTGGTTCCCGTTTCTGAAGGAAAACGCACCGGTCTGGATCCTCACCTGTTGGACTGCGTTTTCCAGAGCATATTCCAGGTGGCTCGGGAAATGGGCGATGTGTTCAAGGGCGGCAATCTCTACGTGCCATTTACGGTGAAGTCGCTGGAACTGTACGGGGATTGCAATGCGCCTTGTTACGTGGTCATGAAGAAAGACGAGTATAAGATTCTGTCTAATGGAGACATCTGCCTCAATTACAACGTTTACGATGTTCATGGCAGATGTCTTGTGGCGATTGACACCATGCTCTTTAAGCGGGTGAACAGTCGCTTTCTGGAAGAGAGTCTGGCGGCGGGCGCTTCGGCGGCGGCCAGCCAGGATCGATGGAATCCACTGAGAGCCTATGTCACCGAACAAACCCCGCAACTGATGCGATTGGAAGCGGGCATGGCGGAAGTGGAGCGTTTTGGCCATCTCCTTCTGCTAAAAACCCTTCAAGGCGCAGGGCTGCTGCAAAGCGGGCAGCGTTACACCCGTCAGTCCTTGAAAGACCAACTATCGCTTATTCCCAAATACTCTCGCATGTTCGACGCCTTGGTGGAAATGTTGAGTCGTCTGGGTTGGTTGGAGGAGCAGGGCGATGCGCTGGTTGTCTCACCAGGGGTTGCTGAGAAGTCGCTTCGAGATGACATGGCCGCCCTGACTGAACGCAAGGATCGAGTTGGCCGTGAATGGCCGGACATGGTTCCCTTCCTGAACCTGCTCGAAGTTGCGGTGAGCCATTACCCCAAAATCTTCTCCGGCGAAATGACCCATATTCAGGTGCTCTTTCCCAAAGGTTCCGGCGCATTGTTCGAAAAAATCTATAAGGGCAACGCCTTGTCCGATTTCTACAATGCCTGTGCCTGTAGAGCCATTATCACTCGGATCCAAGAGCTTCAGGCCCAAAACCCCAACCGCAAGGTCCGTATTCTGGAAATTGGCGCGGGAACGGGTGGAACCAGCGCTATGGTGTTGGAGAAGGTTAAACCCTTTGGCGAGAATCTTGAGTACTGGTACACGGATATCGGCCTGGGTTTTGTCAATTTTGGCAAGAAAACTTTTGGACCTCAATACCCCTTTGCCCAGTTCAAGGTGTTGGACATCGAAAAGGACGTGGCGGCCCAGGGTTTCGACTTCCAGGGTTACGATCTGATCTTTGAAACCAACTGCATCCACGCCACCCGGGATCTGGACAAGACCACGGTGGAAATGAAACGGCTCCTGAGAAAAGATGGTTTGTTGATTATCAATGAGATCAGTCGCCTCCAGGATTTCTGGACTCTGGTGGCAGGACTTATTGACGGTTGGTGGCTGTTCACAGACGATGAGAAACGCATTCTCCACTCGCCCCTTCTCAGTCATAAGGGCTGGTGTGATCTGTTCTCGTCCCACGGCTTCTACGAAACCTACAGCGTGGACCCCAACCGGGTCAAGACCTATGAACAGGCCGTTGTAATCGCCAAAAGTGATGGCGTGGCCGCCAACGAACCCGCGCCGCCCCAGGCCGTTGCGGCTATGGCCTCCACCGCCCAGACCGCCGGTTCTTCTGGCGGGGCAGATGACCGGCTCGCGCAGGATCTGAAAACCATTTTTGGGGACACCCTGCAAATGAACCCGGCCGAAATCGAGGGACACGGCGATTTCTCTCAATACGGGATCGACTCCATGGTGACCCTGGAAATCATTGATCAACTGGAAAAGGTGTTTGGCGAACTGCCCAAAACGCTGCTGTTCGAACATATGAACCTGAACAGCCTGGTCAGCTACTTCAAGGAAAACCACGCGGATCTTCTGGCTCAGCGCTACCCCAGTCAGGCTTCGCCGGCTCAACCTCCTTCGGCTGTGCCTCCGGAGCGGATGCAAGTTCAAGAGGTTGCGAATCAACAACCCGTTGCCGCGCAGGCTATCGTCAACGAGCCCATCGCCATTGTAGGTCTCAATGGGCGGTTCCCCCAGGCCTCCAATTTGGATCAACTTTGGGATAATCTGGCTGCAGGAAAGAATAGCGTCACAGAAGTGCCAGGCGATCGTTGGGACGCTGCTTCATTCTATCAAGAGCAGCGGGGAAGCGAAGGCAAGGTCTACACGGTGTACGGTGGGTTCCTTGAGGATTTTGATAAATTTGACCCCCTGTTCTTCCAGATCTCCCCCAAAACGGCGGAGCTTATGGACCCCCAGCAACGCATTGTTCTGGAAAATGTCTGGGCCACCATGGAAGACGCCGGTCTCACCCGCAAGGCTTTGGGCAATCGGGTAGGCGTTTTCATTGGCGCAACAACCAATACCTATGGATTCTACGGGGTGCAACAGGCCATGTTGGGCAATATGCAATGTCCCGATGTGGATCTCTACGATATTGCCAATCGAGTGTCCTACTTCTTTAATTTTAACGGTCCCAGTTTCACCTTGGATTCGGCGTGTTCTTCTTCGCTCACCGCCATGCACCTGGCTTGTGAAAGCATTCGCCGGGACGAATGCGAAGCGGCTTTTGCGGGCGGCGTTAGCTTGACATTGCATCCCAATCGCATTGTGCAGTTCTGTGGGAAGAACATGCTTGCTCCGGACAATCGCAGCAAGAGTTTTGGCAAGGGGGCCGATGGTTTTGTGGATGCGGAAGGGGTGGGCGCGGTTTTGCTGAAACCCCTGTCCCGGGCTCAGGCCGATGGCGATCAGATCCATGGCGTGATTAAGGGTTCGTTTATTAATGCTGGTGGTCGAACCAGCGGTTATACGGTCCCCAATCCCAACGCTCAGGCCGCGTTAGTGGAGCGGGCTATGGAGCGGGCCGGGGTGCATCCCGACACCATGGGCTATATTGAAGCCCACGGAACGGGCACTTCTCTGGGCGATCCCATCGAGATTGCCGGCCTTAACCAGGCCTTCCGCAAGAAGACGGATCGCAAGAATTTCTGTCCCATTGGATCGATCAAGACCAATATCGGGCATACCATCGCGGCCGCAGGTGTTGCGGGTCTTACCAAGGTGTTGCTGCAAATGCGCTACAAGACCCTTGTCCCCACGCTCCATGCCGATGAAGTGAACCCCTTTATCGATTTTTCCAATTCGCCCTTCTACATCCCCAACGCAACCAGGCCCTGGCCGTTGCCTGAAAAGGTGGATGGCGTGCAATCGCCCAGACGGGCCGGCATCAGCTCCTTTGGCGCTGGCGGGGCCAATGCTCACGTGATTGTGGAGGAGTATGATCAGGGTCTTGAGGGACGCGCCTCGGATAGCGGTATCCAAGAGCTTACGGTCCTGTCAGCACGGTCTCTCGCCAACCTGAAAACCTACGCGGTGAATCTGAAGCGCTTCCTTGATCGGGCCGTAGAAAAACAGCGCGAGCCGCATTTAAGAGATGTCGCCTACACCACTCAGGTGGGGCGTGAAGCCATGGAAGTCCGGTTGGCTATTGTGGCTTGCAGCCTCCAGGAGTTGGCTGGGAAGCTGGATGATTTCATCAATGATCGGCAATCCAGCGGCCTGTTCCACGGTGAAACCCAATTGAAGAAAATCCGTCAGTTCCTCAATGAGGATGACGAAGACGGACGCCGTTATCTCAGGGCGCTGGTGGAGAAAGGAAAGCTGGCCCAGATCGCCGATCTGTGGACGGAAGGCATCGATATGGACCTTACCGCGCTCAGTGTGAGCGGCGACCGCCGACGCATTAGCCTGCCAACTTATCCTTTCTCCAGGGAGCGTTGCTGGATTCCTCAGGTTGTTGCAAGCGCGCCAATGGCTGGCCCCGTGATGTTGCATCCCCTGATTGGGCAGAACGTGTCCACCCTTAGGGAGCAGCGCTTTTCCTCCACCTTCAACGGATCCGAATTCTTCTTCAGGGACCATGTGCTCTACGGGGAGAAAATTCTTCCCGCCGTTGCCTATCTGGAAATGGCCCGGGCGGCTGGGGAACTGGGCGCTGAAGACCGGATCGTGAGATTTAAGGACATGTTCTGGCCCGGCCCCATCCTCATGAATGGAGAGCCGAAAGAGGTTC
>JBNKOV010000473.1:0-4797 GCA_050294955.1 Holophagae bacterium | reverse complement strand
CAACCCATACAGCGGGTAGGGCTTTGTAGGTTTCTTCCGATGGCGGCGTGTAGGCAAGGGCTCTTTGGACGGGTTTGCCGGAAGGTCTGGCGGAGGTGAGCCAGAACCCCCTGAAGTAATAGAGCGGTGTCGATCCGAAGGCGGTAAAGAGCCTTTCCAGGAAGTTGCTCAGGGGCTTTTTCAGTAGGTCGAATTCTTGGGGGAAGGCGTAGATGGCGGAGGCCTCCATCCGGTCGCCAGCTCTTACCAACAAATGGGGCAGGAGGTCTCGTTGGTGTTGAACCATTTTGTCGATGCCTTCCCTTGCCGTTTCGGGATCGAGAGAGGCTGTCAGTTTGGCGGTGGGAATCCAGGCCATGGATTGTCGCCTTTGCGTTGCATCAAGGGTTCTTGCAAACTCCGTAAAACCAAAGAGAGTTTCCCCATGAGTTAGGATGAGATAAACGGGGAAACGAATGCCCAGGCCTCTGGACACCTGCTGAAGCAATGCCCGCAGCCGTTCCGCCAACTCATCGGCGGTGCTTTCGTTTTTGAGAATAACCGAAAGGTCCACTGTAAGGGTGAGGCTGTCTATGGGGCGGGGGCTTCGAGTGGAGAGCAATTTAAGCATGTGTTGCCACTGGGCGCTCTCGCTTTCATTTGCGTTTTCACTGGTAAAGCCGCCCGGCGTTTCCAGAATGACGCCTTTTTTGGCTGCGTACCACCAGGTGAAATTCAGATTTTTTCTGGGTTCTCCATTCACCGGGGCAAAGGGCAGGGCAGAGGCTCGAACAAGCTCCGTTTTCCCGCTTCCAGTCTCGCCTAGCAGCAGATCAAGCTGCAGGCCCTTCCAGGTGATGCGATGCTCCTGGTAGAAGGCTTCCAAGGCGTTCCAGGCTTCACCAGCCAGGCCGACTGGGGCCACGTCTGAGTTTAGAGGTTCAATGGTGACAGAACTTTGAACCAGCGGAGCGGGCAATTGGGGGCAAGGTCCCGTGTTTGGAAAAGCCTGCTCGGAGATGGTTGGCTGGGAATCGGATAATAGCTTTTGCGCCAGATCGCCCCAATGACCGGTGTAGAGAGCATGGGGCTCGCGATTTCGCAACGCCAGGAGAACGAGAACAACGGCCGATTGGTTGGGATCGTCCAGGCCTCTCGCGATTTCCTCAATAAATCCGGGCGGTAATCGGGACAGGTTGAGATTGGCTTTGCAATGGCTGCATGTGAGACCATTGGCCCAGGTAGAATTGAGGATGACATGTTCAATAAGGTCGCGAAGCACCTGTCTGAGATGGACCCAAGCTTCCTGAGCAGCAGGTTCCTCGGCTATCTGTTTGTCGAGCTTTTTGAAGATGCGGTCGGCCCTGCCGTGAATCTCGGCGATATGAACCTCTTCATCTCTTTCCAGGCGGGTAGCCAAACGAACCGATTCGTTAAAAACCACGTCGCATGCGGTTGTCAGAATTTCCAACGCCTGGGGATCGACTTCCAGGTTTCCTGTGGATGCAACTGCGGGCATGGACCCTGCTCCTTGGTGTTTACTGTTTAACAGGTGATCTTGGTCTGACCGGCGCTATTGATGCTGATGCTGCCAGCCCAAGTACATGTGCATTTTGAATCTTCTGTGAGCGCCTTTCCGCTCACCAGGGTGGTGTTTGCAGAACCAGGAGACCATGGGCCAGCAATTACTGGGATACAGGGCATGGGCGTTAAAACGCCCAAGGCGGCTGAGGTCGCGCTGGCTACTGTTGGGTTTGAAAGGCTCTGACACATGCCAAATGTTGGGATATTGACAATGGGGATGATATCATTCACCGTGGCCACAGGCATGAAGCTGGACGTGGTTTTGTTGATAGGCAGGACAATGAGAGATGCGGGGGCGGTGCCCATGCTGCATTGCAGTTGTGCGCCCATGGAAACGGCTTTTGGCATTGGTTTCCTCCTAAATTCCCTACGATTCTTTTTTGAAGATGTGCAATAGGGAGTCAACCTGGTATCGGTATCCTGTTTCCGCTTCGCGGTCCAAGAGGTACACGGTGTTTTGATCCGCCGTCATAAGGAACCCCTCGCCCAACCCGGGAACCGGCTCTTTTTCGAGATAGCCTCTATTGGGCTGATAGAGGTGATGGATTCCATGGGCGTCAATGACGTGGATGGACTCGTCTCTGGGCGAGGCGGTTTGCACGTAAGCGCTGGCGCCTGGGAGGTCTGGGTGCGAGGACCAGGTGTCTATGCTGGCGTCAAAAACCTGATGATTCTTACTATGGCCGCCGCCAAAAAGTCCTAAATAGGTTTTTGTGCGGCCACCTGTCAAATGAAGCTGGCCGTCTGTCGTTGCTGCGGCAGCGTTGGCGCAGGCTTCCGGCATGGCCTGTGCGCTGCGCCATTCATCGGCTTCAGGCTCGTAGATTTCAACTACGTCCAGAGCGCATGATCCAAATCGACTGCGTCCCATGCCGCCTGCGGCAATAATGACGCCGCCGACGCCGGCTGTCATGAGTTCGGACCGCGGGGTGGGCATGGGAGCGCCTGTGCTCCAGGTATCCGATGAGGGATCGTATATTTCATTGAGACTGCTGTACTGACCCTGTTCATCGATTCCGCCCAGGATATGGATCTGGCCATTGACAGCGGCGCAACTGAACTGGCGACGCGGCGTTGGTATCCTGGTTATGTTGTTCCATTCAGACCATGCAGGGTTGAAGCTGACCACATCGCCGTTTTCAAAAAAGACGAAAATTAAATTTACCAGGGCTACCATGCCCATGGCGTTGCCCCGTGACTCATGTTTGCCTGGGGTCTGCCAGGTAGACCAGGGGTCTGCCTTGATGGTGAGGCCTGTGTTTTGGAAACCCAGGGGAATCTGCGGTTTTTGGGAGAGTATGGCGCAACCCTCTGGGATATCCGATAGGGGTTCGCTGAAAAATGGAGAATCTGTCGGGTCGTCTTGGGGGTCCGAAGGCGCTGGCTGTGGGGTTTCCGGGTCGCTCGGCGCATTGGGCGGGGGAGGGGCGCCCGCATCTGCGGTAAGGGGGGTGAGGATTCGCCTGAGGTCGGTTATGTTCACGTTGCGGCCCGATCCCTTTATGAGAGCCAAAGGCGCAAAATGATGGTCTATGCCCTGTGGACACTTGGGCAGCGGGTTTCCATTCTCATCTGTTGGCCAGTCCAGTCCGTAATCCAAGCCAGCTCTGGCCGGTATCTGCCAGTAATCGCCTGGCTTTAATTTGGATCTGGGTTCAAATCGGACCTGAATACCGTTTTCCAGGTTGTTCCATTCGGAAGTGACCGGAATCAAGCCTGCCAACAGGTGCTGGTCCTTGTCGTCCTTTGCCCATTTTGTTTGATCCCAAAGCCTCAAGCGCAAGGTGTCGCGAGCGTCGAGATCGAGGGGCAGGGGTTGTTTTGATTGTAGCCGGGTGGGATCTTGCACAGAGCCGAGTTGGAGAAGGGGTTCATGTCGGTTGTTGAGTTCTCGCTCTGTGCTAACCAGCTCTATCCAAGAGTCTTCTGTTAGCAAAAAGGAGGAACGCCCTGCATTTTCGAGCAGAATGGTTCTGGATTCGGGTTGGAGCGACTGAACCGACCAGATATGGCTGGCGTTGTTGCGCGACCATTTAAACCCCGAGATAGCTCGAATTTTAGGCTTGTCCTCCATGGCAAGGTCTGGGGGGAATGGTTCAATAACCACCTGGTTTATGTCAGTTTCCATGACCATGGCCAAATCGCCGGGTACGCCTTCTTTGTCTGTTTCGGTGGTGTAGATTTCCACTAGCTGGCCCTGGGTTGGGATGGGAACCGATCCCTCCTCCAATCTGAGGCGGTTCTCTCCCAGCATCTCCGCCACGGTAATTGATGTTTCGGGTTCCCGTTCCTCGGGTTTTCCGTAAACGCCTCCCGGAGAATGAATTTCTACTCGATAGAGGAGATTTTTGGGAGGCAGGGCGCCGGGAACGTAACGGGCAGTGAGCTGGCCGCGAATCTTGTTTTGGGCTAGAAGCTCTTTCCACTCCGGGGCGTTTTCCGGGTCTTTGCCCTTGGGCGTGATGGGAAGGATCCGAACCTGTTGAACGATTCGGGTTCTCACCGATGTGTCGATGCCGCCGAGCGCTGGTTCCGCAAGGGCGGGATCTTCCATGGGTGTAATGAGCCGTTCCCAAACGTCTAAATAGACCAGCGCCTGGTTGCCTTCCCCAATTCCGGGTGGAATTGGCGCCTTGGGGTAGTCGGGCTGGCGAGAGTAGTAGAGAGGTTCGCTATTGACACAAGGAATGCCTTCTACGTAATATCGGCCAACGCCAATCCGCAGCCGGCGATTGATCCAGGAGGGTTGTTTCTTGCGATCTCCAGCTCCCAGGAGGCCCTTTATCTCTGAGACCCGGTCAATGATGGTGGTGTCCTGGCCTTCGTCAATGGGCCACCAGGCTACCAGGCCATCGGCATTTTCGGCGGGCGGGTTGTTCATGCCGTTTCGGTTCTGAGATTGGCTCCTGCAATAATTCCAGATACGGACATTCTCCATAGAGCCGTTAAAGAAATCGTCGGGGTTGCTATTAATGAGGCGAGCGCCCAAAAGAAAGGTGGGGTGGAACTCGGGAGCAGCCAGATCATGGTTCCTTCTGGCTAGCAGGACGCCATTTAAGTAAAGATGAAGGTGTTGGCCATCGAAGGTGACGGCGAGATGATTCAGCGTATCGAAACGGCAGGCTCGGGTAGATTTGATGCTAGGGCTGGTTTCGCCCTGATTAGACTCTTTATTGTACCTGTGAAATTCGGGGTTGCCTCTTTCCGAGAGGCGCAACAGGTAGCCGCCCTCTT
>JBNKOV010000472.1:0-4807 GCA_050294955.1 Holophagae bacterium | reverse complement strand
GTGTCGCCATCGGCCTGAATCTTGGTTGCGGCTGCAAGAACAACACTGCCCCCCGGCTTCGCACTGGCAAACAGCTTTTCCCAATCAATGATATTCTCTTTGGAGTCTTGATCAATGGTCGCTTCAACAGTTCCCGAGTAGGTTTGAACTTCCAATTCAGACAGATCTTTGATTCCTGCTTTTAGCTTCTCAATCGCTTCTTTAATAGCCATTTTCATCTCCATGTACGGTCTAATTTTCCCAAAACCCCTGTTTTCTGGTTTTGGCATTTTGGCAATATTGAATCCAGGACCATAGTATCCCTTCATCGGCAGAGATGCAAGCTTCTTTTATGTCATTTTTATAAGAGGATTTCAATTGAAAGCCCCCCCTATCTCATCCACAAGCAGGACCGCCCCGTGGGTTTTCACTGTTCACTTTTGGTGACATTTTTTAGAGATCGTGAGTACTGAATTTTCTAAGCGCCACCATCAAGCGAAAAACCTCTAACCACATAAACTCATAATATCATGATAGATACCAACGAAGGTCACAAGTTGGCCCGAATTTCGCTCTTATGTTTCTCGACAAGGAGGACGTCATGAAAAAGCAATTACATACCCAAAATACAGCCCCCAAAACCCTGGCTAGCGTGTTGATGCTTTTCGCACTTTTGCTTGCCTCACAAACCCTGTTCGCCCATGACGGCATGGGTAAGAAACAGCATCGTCATAAGCATGACGCCTACCATTATGATCGAGATTACCGAACTCCGCCCAGGCGTTACAACCACGAGTCAGACAGACGGGATAAGCATCGCTCGAGATCCCACTACCGAACGCCTCAACGGGAAAGGGTTTTTTCGGTTCCCAGAAAAATGTCCAAGCGGCATTACCGGAAATACGAGTCCTATTATTACGGACGGTCCTGGCATCGCGATCACAATCACTTCCACAAAGTTTATCGGTTCCCCGTTTCCATCAACGGCCACTATACCTACCAACCCCATGCCTATTGCGACGGCGCATTCTTCCAGGTAGGCCATTTCACCATCCATGGCCCTGTGTTCAACTTGAATATCCGCTGGTAGAAGCTTAGGGGCTTTGGAAGGCCCGCTGACGAACCATTGGGCGTTAATCCAAGCACGTTTCATCGCCCATACGCCAACCGTGTCGGTCATCACGTTGGTAATCAGCGCCAGTCTCCAAAGCCCCTTTCTTTAAACGATGGAATCTAAAAAAACACCCTTCCAAACCAGGAGGAGAGCCAATAAACCCACAAATCAAGTTTTTATGCGGTCTTTTTGACTAAAAAACCAAACTTTCACACACTCCACCCGTAATATGATATGTCTGCCGATGCAAAATACATCGGACTTCTGGCTCATGACCTGCATCCCATGTCAGAACCAGGAGAAGACAACCGTTGGTAATTCCATTACCGACAGGACCGTAATTCAGAACTTTTCAGACTAGAGCATTCAGCCGGAATCGTCTCTCTTGGGGTGGTGGTTCCGGCTTTTTTTCCAGGTCTACTCATTCCCAAGACGATCTGGCCCAGACTTTCAAGCCGTTCCCCGTTGCTCCAATAGCCGAACACCGGGCTGGGTCCCATTAAACACTTCTAGGCGCGAGGGTTGGCAAATCTTCAGGTCGTCCATAAACCAAAGATGGACTCGAAGCGCTTTCCCTTCATGAGAACGGCCGTCCAACTATTTGCTCTCAAGGGCCTGCCACAGGTTTATTCTCAGGAAACAATCTGTTAAAATGCAATGACCTGTCCATAACACGGGTTAGATTGTTTAATGTATGAAATACGTTCAACAATCTCCATTTCGAGCCCTTTTTAAAATTAACACTTACGAGAAAACAGAGCAGAGATCGTCAATCTCTGACTCCAGTGAAGGACGGAGCTTCCCATCATGACCAACCCTTCTCCCGATCAGAACAGCGCTTCTATCGACCAGCTTTGCATCAACACCATCCGCACGCTTTCCATTGATGCCATCCAAAAAGCCAATTCCGGCCACCCCGGACTGCCCCTGGGCGCCGCTCCCATGGCGTATGTGCTGTGGCAATACCACTTAAAACACAATCCAGAAGACCCCAATTGGGCTGATCGAGATCGTTTTGTTCTTTCGGCCGGGCATGGCAGCATGTTGATTTATTCACTCCTGCATCTCACCGGCTATGATGTGAGCCTGGACGACATTAAAAATTTCCGTCAGTGGGATAGTCGCACGCCGGGACATCCCGAGTCCTTCATTACCCCAGGTGTAGAAGCCACCACAGGTCCACTCGGCCAGGGAACGGCGAACGTAGTTGGCATGGCCATGGCGGAACGAGCTTTGGCCAACCAGTACAACCAACCCGGTCATGACATTGTAGACCATTACACCTACGCCCTGGTTGGAGATGGCGACCTGATGGAAGGCATTTCCGCTGAAGCGGCTTCCATGGCGGGCCATTTGAAGCTTGGGAAACTGATCATGCTCTATGATTCAAACGACATCTCCCTGGATGGACCCATGGACCTGTCCTACACCGAGGATTTTGAAGCCCGGTATAAGTCCTACGGCTGGCAGGTTATCACGGTAACCGACGGCAACACCGACCTTGTCGCACTGGATCAGGCCATCAAGGACGCCAAGGCCGAAACTGGAAAACCCTCGCTTATTATCGTAAAGACAACCATTGGCTTCGGATCACCAAACAAGGCTGGCACCTCGGGCGCCCATGGCTCGCCGCTTGGACCCGATGAAGTTGCGCTCACCAAAAAAGAGCTGGGTTGGGAAGGCGACGACTTTTACGTACCCGAAGAAGCAAGCGCCCATTTTTCCAAAGGCGCGAAAAGAGGAAAGGACCAGCAAAACGCCTGGAACCAATCTTTTGAGACGTGGTCAGCAAAAAACGAAGACCTGGCCAACAATTGGAATCTTGCCCACTGTGGGATTTTGCCTGAGGGCTGGGATTCAAACATCCCCTCTTTTGAGCCGGGAAGCGGCATCGCCACCCGCGTTTCCTCAGGTCAAGTTCTCAATGGCATTGCAGCCAACGTGCCCTGGCTCATTGGCGGAGACGCCGATTTGAGTTGTTCCACAAAAACCGCCATCAAGAACGGCGGCTCCTTCGATGGACAAACCGGCGCAGGCCGCAACATTCATTTTGGCGTGAGAGAACACGCCATGGGCGCTGTAGCCAATGGCATCTGCTATCACGGCGGATTAATACCTTACACCGCAACCTTCCTGTGTTTTGCGGATTACATGCGTCCAGCCATGCGGCTCGCGGCCCTGAGCAAACTAAGCCCTATCTTTGTATTCACCCACGATTCCGTGGCCCTGGGCGAGGACGGCCCCACCCACCAGCCCGTTGAACATGTGGCGTCCCTGAGGCTTATGCCCAACATGTTGGTCATTCGTCCCGCCGAGGCTACTGAAACGGCTGTTGCCTGGAAAATTGCGGTTGAGCAAACCACAAGACCCACCACCCTGGTCTTCTCTCGTCAGGATCTTCCAACCCTTGACAGGCAAAAACACGCCTCTGCCGAAAACGTGCGCAAAGGCGCCTACATCCTATCGCCTGAAGAGGAACCGCAAGCGGTGCTGGTTGCATCTGGATCAGAGGTGACGTTGGCCATGGCGGCCCAGGAAAAACTTCGCGAGGAAGGCGTCCACGTTTCTGTTGTTTCCATGCCCTGCTGGGAACTGTTTGCAGAGCAGGATCTGGCCTATCGTCAAGAGGTTCTGCCTCCCGATTTGCCTAAATTGGCTATTGAAGCAGGCGTTTCCTTTGGCTGGGAGCGCTGGGTTGGCGATAAGGGCGCGGTCATTGCTGTTGATCGCTTTGGAACGTCGGCGCCCGGCGACCTGACGCTTTCCCGATACGGGTTTAACGTTGAAAACGTCTGTCATAAGGTCCATTCGCTTTTAGACTGACATAATGTACAAAGGGCTCTGTTGAGAGCCCTTTCTCTCGGGAGATTTTAATGGGCTTGCTTGTTGACGGCGAATGGAAAGATCAGTGGTACGACACCAAAAGCACGGGCGGAAAGTTTGTGCGCAGCACTTCAGCATTCCGAAACCATATTACGGCAGATGGTTCCCCAGGCCCATCCGGAGAAGGCGGTTTCAAAGCTGAAGCGAACCGATATCATCTCTATGTATCCCTGGCCTGTCCATGGGCTCATAGGACATTGATTTTCCGGGAATTGAAAGACTTAAAAGATCTCATAAGCATCTCCATTGTTCATCCCCATATGCTTGAAAACGGCTGGCAATTTGGAGATTGGCCCGGCGCAATCTCCGATCCCATCCACAATGCTTCTTACATGCACCAGATCTACACTGCTGCACAACCCGATTATTCCGGGCGTGTTACGGTCCCGGTTTTGTGGGACAAGCATCAAGGGACCATCGTCAATAACGAATCTTCAGAGATTATTCGCATGTTCAACCATGCGTTCAATCACCTGACCAACAATTCCCGGGACTTTTATCCCGAGGCATGTCGTCAAGAAATTGACTCGGTTAATGCGGAAGTCTATTCAAATGTGAACAATGGCGTTTATAAGGCGGGGTTCGCCACAACCCAATCCGCCTATGAAGAGGCCTATCACAATCTATTCCAAGTCCTGGATCGGTTAGATCAACGACTGGAAAAACAGCGCTACCTGGTTGGAAATACACTGACGGAAGCGGATTGGCGGCTGTTCACTACATTGGTTCGATTTGACGCCGTTTACGTGGGCCACTTCAAATGCAACCGAAAAAGAATTGCGGACTATCCCCATTTATCTCAATACCTCAGAGATCTTTATCAAGAACCGG
>JBNKOV010000471.1:0-4812 GCA_050294955.1 Holophagae bacterium | reverse complement strand
TCTGCGTTGTTGTCGCATATTCTGGAGCATCCGCCTTGAAAGGAATTTCCATCGCTCTGTCACCTGTTTTTCATTTAATGTGGTTTCGGTATATCGATAGGCCAATTCCAGTGATTTCTTTGTATTGGCCATGAGTTCGTCCAATTCTTCAGTTGTCTGAATGAGTTTGGATCGCATGAGAAAATCGGATAATATGCGGCTTATTTGAATTGTCATTGTGTAACCTCCCAATCAATGACGAAAGTTACGAGTGATTTCAGGGAAAGTGAGGCCATTCACTTATTTAATTCGTGAATGGCCCAAAAAAAATCTGTGGATCAAAAAAGGCCCATTTGGATACTCTTTCCGAAGGTTTGGTCAAATTCGCCAACCTGTTTTTTCGTTTCATCTTTTGGAAATGGAATGATTTCACCTCCAATCTTCCTAGGTTTTTTAAATAACGATTTTTTTATTTTCAATTTGGCTGAATTCTTTTGTTCGTTGGCTTCGTTTGCCTCTGGTAGTTGGATCCGATACCCTTGGTTTAAAAGCTCTGTCAGCCATTGAGAAAGAAATTCATTCAGCTCATCTTTCAGTTCGTAATTTGGTATGCCATTGTCCCTTCCATAGACTTCTTCATAACGGTCTCGATCCTGTAGCGTCATTGCTTCAATGGTTTTCAAACCGAGATCAAGCTTTAATTCCATATCAGGATCCGGGATGAGATCACCAGCGTCAAGGATCGTTTGGTACATCGAGAAAGAAATGACTTGGTCTGTCCTGTTCAGAATTTCCAGATAGAGACATCTTTGGCCTCTGGCTGCAAGGATGGCGCTTTTTGAGATTTGATCTATGTCCGGAATCAATCGACAAAACCTATGGCAGTTCTGGTATAAAAGCTGGTCATTCCTCGGTTCTTTTGATGGGGCAAGATTCTCGGAAATGATCTCTGGTTTCGGGCTTTGATCCTGGTCCAAAATCGGGTCCGCGCATCGATCAAGTGTGATGACTTGAAATGCATCATGGTCTTTTTTCAGATTGGTTTCTTCAACGGGTCTTTGCGTGGTGGATCTTTTCCCGAAGGTCTTTTCAAAGGTCGGCAAGTCCTCTAGAAGTTCCGGTTTCACCAATTCTTCCAAAGCCGCCTTTAAACAGACCCCATTGACTGAAAAGTGGGCTTCAAAAAAACGGGTAAAAGTAGACGACTTCTGAGAAGAAATTTGGAAGTGTCGAACGTCTTTGACCCATGCTGGCCAGCTTTTTAATGTCTCTGGGTTCTTGGACCGTTTGAATTGGAGATACGCGAGTTCTTGCACTCTTTGGATCGCCGAATCTACCAGCTCCTGAGAGATAAACTCCAAATCTCTCAATTTCTCTTCATGGGCTTGGAGAATTTCCAATGATACACTGCGTTGATCCGGTCTCGCAAACTCGCACATGAGCCGAAGTGTTTTTTCAAACCCCGCAATTTGTTGATGAATCGACTGTTCCCTTCGATAATTCGTGAGGGTTTCTCGCATCGTGTCTTTGTTCTTTGCTAATGACAACAACAGCTCATCATCTACCTCGTCACAGAAAATACTTTTATCATTGATAGTTTCGGTTTGTGAGGATCGTAAATGATTGACCCATTGCGTTTTTCTCTGAATGGTCATAAAGCGGTAGATGTCCGTGGATTCCTCCAGGATGTAATAGTAAATTCCTACCTTGGCATTGATGTTCCCCTGTCGAACCAACCGACCAAACCGTTGCTCAAGCGTGGCGCCCTCCCATGCTAGATTGATGAAATGGGCGCAATGGGTGTTTCGTTGTAAGTCGATACCTTCCGAAATGCACTTCCCACCAATGCAGATCCGGTAAGTGCCACGATTAAATTTATCTTGGATTTTCAATCGATCACTCACGTCTGGCGCTGTGTCTGCATTGACAATGACGATTTCGTTTTCTGGGATACCCTCAAGCACCAACCGATGTTTGATAGCCAATTGAACGGATTTCACATCGGCAAAGATCAGTTGTTGCCCTGTATGGCGTGGGGAATGGTAAACCTTTAACACATTTCCTGCCATTCGGTCCAATTTGGGGCATTCATCAATGTCTACCTGTGGAGGATGCGCCGCGACTTTATCAAGAGCTGAGATGACATCGAAAATACAAACCTTCTTAGTTTCCTTGTCACCATCCGCATCCTCTGAATGGTTCTCTACCGTTGATGCTTTTTTCTGAATGATGGCTTCCAACAGGTCTTTCCAGTAGTCCATATAATTTTGGACCTCTGGGGTGGGTTGAATCATTTCTTTGATTTCAACGACTTCCGGCACTTGCAAGCCAACATCTTCTGCCGTGTAAGTTTTGGTGCATTTATCCCAAAGATCGGAAAGCACATCCAGGTTTTTAAAGCCAGTGATCGTTGTACCGTTTTTGATGGTCCCGACAATAGAAACCGAAATAATGGGTTCAATGGTGCAGAAATAATCAATGACCTCCTGGGAGTTGTGAAGGCCCATCTGCTCTAATACTTGAGGTGCAAAGATTCGAAGCATGTTATAAATTTCTGCAACACTGTTCGAAACCAGGTTCGCCGTCAATCCGATAGTTTTTCCGCCACGCTGACGAACGATATCCAATTTGATTTGAAGGTCCCTCGCTCGTTTAGATTCACTCGCGGAACCAGCCATGATAAGTGTTTGCCCCCAACCCGCGCCAGGCATTGGAAACAGGTTTTTGTAATTGTGAGCTTCATCAATAATGACACACATGCCTGCGGGAAGATCGGACCATGTGAGTTCACCTCCGAAATGAAGATTCCGCTCTGCTGACCTCACAATGAATGCTTCTCGGGCTTTGACAGCGGTTTTGTTTTCTCCTGTGCCTTTTTGGTCCGATGCGTTTTGGCGATCTGCAGCAAGCATTTCCTCGGGCCTGAGTTTGAAATCCCCAATGACCTGGTGGCTTGTAATAATGATTTGAATATCATGGTTCCAAAACACCTTGCGAGCCTCTTCAGTGATGCCCTTTTGCGGCCTTCTGGCCACACCATCCCCTTTCTTTTTAGGATAGAAGCCCAAGAGATGCACGCCGACATTGGGAAAGAAGGTCTCAAGCTCTCTCTTCCATTTCATAAGGACTTGTTTTGGCACGGCAATTAAGACCTTTCTCTTGGTGTTTTGGGAATAGGCCACCGCCGCAGCCAATGCTGTCAGGGTTTTTCCAACACCGACCCCCAAGTTGGACAACGTGGCCCCAGACAAATAAAAATTCAAGTCATCTGATTGCCATGGATGGAGCATAACCCCTGGCGCTGTTTTCGGCGGAGCATAGGCCTCAATGACCCGTTGTGTGGGAGCGCAAGCCTTGAAGTAGTGTGCGTGGACCTTAAGCCGAAGTTCTGTATGCTCGAAACTATCCCAATTATTCATGGAAATCGCAAATTTTTGTGATGCTATTTCATAGAGATCTTTATCACCTTCTTGGATGGATTCGCCATTTTTTCCATAATTCAAATAACGTGCGAGTCGCGATCCCAAATAAAACCCTTCTGCATCTAGTCCAATCTTTAAAAACTCAGCCACCAACGGTCGCGGAAGCCAGGGTGATCTCAAGGCTATTTTATCCATAGGAATCGATTGATGCCCTATGGCGACTTTTACCTTCTCAAGAATCCACGAAGGAATGGTTTCATATTTAAGAAAGAGTTCACATGCTTGAGCGTTTGTGAGGTGTTTTCGGGATACCAAATAGTCATGGACCCGTTCGATATCGCTTGATTGAATGGCGTCTGGTTCTTCATCTTTGGAGAGCTCAATCATTCCCAAATAGGCCAAATCAACCACAAATGGGTTTTCAACGATTTTCCCAGGTGAAAGGAGATTTAAGAAGGATGCCGAAGTGATGTTCTGATACTGGGACCGGAGATGATTGAGGTTTAAGCCCTGAATCAAATGGTTGGCAGTATAAAATGCGCTTTTTTGCAGATACGCGTAGGCTTTTCGTGCTTTATCAAAGGCGTCGCTCACTGGAACACCGTCACAATACACCTGAGAGTTCGCGGGAACCCAGCCAAGAGATGTCAATTCGTAGACACAGCCCATTCGATTCCATAGGTCGCCCTCTTCGCGTGGTGTTGGCGTCCAATCAAATCCAGAAAGTCCCTTGGGTGGTGTGAATTGGCCATCTGGCATGAAATAAGTTTCCAGATCTAACCCTTTTTGAGCGTCCTGTTTGGTACTGCCTTCTTCAAGCAGATAACCCGTTCTAGGTCCATGAGCTGCATGAAGGGTCTTCTGTTGTCTATTTCTAAAAAGTGGGGTTGCAGCATGCCGGGTGATCAAATCCAACGCCTGGTCTACCCAATTTGAGACGGGTGACTGTTTGCCAAAGAATAGGAAGGACATATTTTCCAAGGCGTCGTAGCAACCGTCCAACGGAAGCGCCCTGAGATCCAAAAGCTCCCATCCCGACATAGCCAGCCTTTGCATGGTTGTCCGGGCTTCTTCCTTTTTGAAATAGGTGTCGGGCACAATGAAGGCCATATGACGTTTGGCAACGACAGATCCTACGAGAAAGAAAAGGGTTTCAAATAACGAGATTTCTGG
The DNA here is from genome assembly GCA_050294955.1 of Holophagae bacterium. Classification (GTDB taxonomy): domain Bacteria; phylum Acidobacteriota; class Holophagae; order Acanthopleuribacterales; family Acanthopleuribacteraceae; genus JBNKOV01. The sequence goes on along the minus strand of JBNKOV010000471.1, from coordinate 238 downwards.
TCTAAATAGTTTGTGGCAATACTCACCCATTTTGGTTGTGCCTAGGCGCTGGTTAAATGGAGGATTGCACAGCCATAAATCATAGGACTCGGGTTCGGCATAGGTTAGACACCATTCCTCAAGCGTCATGTCATAAAGCCCTACTTTTGATTTGATTCGGCCATAGGGTAGTTCTGAATTCATCGGAGGAACGGGTTCGATCATGTGGAGTAACGGTCTCATGTCTCTATAGACCTTG
>JBNKOV010000470.1:0-4813 GCA_050294955.1 Holophagae bacterium | reverse complement strand
TTTTTTACGCCCCGTAACGAACAGCTCCAAAACGCCGGTATCCCCTTGCCAGAGAAAACCCAGGTCGCCCGTGCGGTAACCCGCTCTGCAAAAGGCGCTTTTGTCCCAATTGCCCTGGTCCAGGTAACCGTCGAAGAGGGAGGACGAGGCGATGCAAATTTCGCCAATGCGGCCATGGGACAGGGGTTGGGCCTTCTCGTCTAAGATTACGAGTTTGGAAATATCCAGAGGTTCGCCGCTGGAAACCAGGGTTCGCGTTCCTTCTTTAACTGGCCGCGCCAATCCTCTGGCCAGGTCGCCGCTATCTACCCTTAAAACCAGGGGTGATCTGCCCGGCGGTGTTTGTGAAACTGCAAAGGTGGTTTCGGCCATAGCGTAACAGGAAGAGAGGGCTTGAGCCTTCAGGCCGCAACTCACGCCTTTGTGCAAAAACGCCGTAAAAGCCTCATTGGTAACCGGTTCCGAGCAGTTCACCAACATGCGAATAGACGAAAGGTCGATATCTTTAAAGGGCGCCCGGGCCAGGAAGGCAAAGGTGAAGTTGGGCCACCAGGCCAGGGTTGCTCTGTGTTGATGGATGATTTCCAAAATGAGCCCTGGCTGTTCCACCCAGGCGACAGGGTCGCAAGCCACAACGGGCGCACCCAAAAAAGGGGGGCCGAGCAGGGAAGTGATCAGGCCCATATCGTGGTAAAGCGGCAACCAGGAGGCGATCACGTCTTGATCGCCAACCTCTAGAGCGCGACCATAGGCGTCGAGCTGTCTCAGGGCCTGGCGATGGGTGATGGGCACGGTTTTCTGAATGCCGGTGGTTCCTGAGGAGTGTTGCAAAAAGGCCAGGTCGTCTGGGTTCAAATCCGGCTCTACAAAGGGGCGCTCATCTTCCCAATAGGGTGTTAATACGTCGTTTATCTCATGGACCCCATGCTCCTCGCCCAGCATTTCGGCATTGGCCCGGTCGCAGATCAGCACATCCGCCCCCAGGTTTTGAGTGACTGCTTCAATTTGCTTTCGATAGTCCTGTGGATTCCTGCGGTTGGTGGGGTAGGAGAGGAGCGTGGGCAGGGCGCCTTCCATCAGACAGTAATAGAAAAGGGCAAACACAGCAGGCTATGTGGGCAGCACGATAGGGATGACCTGGCCCTTTTGTTTCACCAAAGACCCGGCCATGGCGCGACCCCACAAAAGCAGTTCCCTCAGGGTATAGGTCTGGACACTGCCCTGGCCGTCATGCCAGGTCAGGGAAAAGGAGGCTCTTTTCAGCCGGGCGGCCAGGGTGTGGCCTCCTACAGGGTCCATCTCGCGCAGGGGGAATTGAAAAAAGGGGGTCGATTTTAAGTGATGCTGAGAAAGCGCGGCGGTGATTTCCCGGTAATACCAACTGCGGGTGGCCTCCAGAACAAGCCCGGGATTCATGTCCGAGGCTTGGACGGGTGGCACAATGGGCAAGCCCTCAAACCGGTTCTGCCATTCCCGTTCATAACCGGAAACCACAGCCATCGGTTGGGGGTCGCCCGGCATCAAACTGGTTAAAATGTGACTGGACAGGGTGCCTGCGCCGTACAGCATCCAGCGTGTCTCACCATTCAGCAATTCAAGAACTTTGCGGCGAAGACAGGCGCGGGCCTGAGGGCTGACTGCCGCGTTGGCGTTTCCCAAAAACCGCTGGCGTTTGTTAAACACGAACTCTCGTTGAAACAGATGCTCGTCCATGAAGTGACTGGCGGCGAGCGGTAAATTGGGATTTTTGAGATGCCACTGGTACAATAAAATGAGGGCCAAAACACAGCGGTGTATAGCAACATCATCTTTAAAATGACGTGTTTCTCGCACCAACTCCTCATCCAGTTGTTGCGCTTGTTCCGGTGTGAAATGGATGTCCCCCTCATGGCACCAGTCCATTTGGCGGAAGAGGTCGCATAATTTAGGACGTTCCTTCATATTAAGGGATGACAACATGATGGGAAATCGCAAGTGGGCATGAGACCGCCAGAGCTGTTTAAGGGCCTCATCAACGAAAGAATTGGGAGCAGATGCCGCCGCCAGAATGTTGAATCCATTGGGGTTGTTCTTTTCAATGGCTTGAATGCCCGGCTTCAGTTCCTTGAGAAATTGAGGGACAGGAGCATTGGGGCCGGGTTCCGCCAAGAGGACGGGCATGGCTACGTTCTCTCCAAACCATTCCCAGAAGACGGGTTGAGGGTGAGTAAGGTCCAGTTCAAAATGGCCCGTTTCATTTTCCGCTGTGTGGGTAAAGAAGGACAGGGAGCCATTGGCCCGATAAAAAGCGTCCATGGCGCCGGTGGCGTCCAAGGACTGAACATTGGGGCAGCACTCCCTAATGCCGTGGGGCGTAAGGTACTGCTCGCCAGTATAAAATGCCCTTGCTTTTAAATGGGTTGCTCCACTGAGCGCCTTGGGAACCGCCATGGGGACCAGAAAAATCTTCCCGGGAAATCGAGCGGCCAGGGCATTAACCAGAGCGATGTTTCCAAAAACCTCCATTTGAAAAATTTGGGAAACCACCAGCATGTGAGCATCGTCCAGATAGTGCTGAAAGTCGGCAGCCAGATCTCCCGCATCTTGAGATAGCGCCTGCTGTCGCCTGTCCCTGTCCAAATGGGCGTGGCGATCTATATACTGAAGAATGTGATCCACATGATGGTATAGGGCCTGATAGGGCGCTCGCCGTTTGCGCAAAGAAGCCGCGACTGCCTGGAACAGGAGATAGGCGTGGCAGTTGCCAATAAAGCAGATGCGCTTGATCGCCTTTTGCGGAGGTGAAGACGAGCCCTTGCGAGAAACCGCTCTCACCAGATCCTCAAAGCTGTGGATGGTTTTGGCCTGTGAAAAGAGATTGGATTGGAAGGTCACATCCAGAGCCAGCAGCAGGTTCACATGGGCCAGAGAATCCCATTGCGCGAGGGTGCGTCGATTCAGATCGCGGCCTTTAAAAGCGTCATCCAGATTCAAGATCTGGCGGAAAACGTGCCAAATCCTTTTTTCCAATACATCGTGATCCAAGCGCAAATCCTTCTTATCACTTAACCTGCTGACCTATTCTAACCCAGGCTCGGGTGCAAACTAAAAAAAAATAAAAAAAGTGTGAGCCATTTCTCAGGGCTTTGACGCTTACAGTGCAGATCACAGGAATGGATCGATACGCAAAACACAGCCCATCGGGGCGCTCGGTTGGCCCCGAAGCGCTCCGGAGCGGCCTGCCCCAGTTTTTGCCTTGAATTTAAGCCGTGGCCGCTTCCGATCTAAAACCACATGCTGCCTCGCGGGGATTCTCTGAGCCGAATAGGGCGCCGATAGCCGCCACTCCCGCAGCGCCTTGTTGCATGCATGCTTGAGCTTTTTCTGGAGTAATGCCGCCCAACGCAATCACCGGCAGCGGCGAGGTCTCAATCAGTTCTGCGAGACCCCTAAGACCCAGTGGGTTAAGGTTTGATTCCTTAGAGGTTGGTGGGAACACGGGGGAGACGGTCACGTAGTCGGCCCCATCTCGGTAGGCGGCTTTAATGTCGCCGGGTCCATGGGCCGAGACGCCAATAATCATCCCGTCGCGCATGAAACCTCTAGCCAAAGTCAACGGGAGCGCGTCGCCGCCCAGATGAACGCCATCGGCGCCAACAGCAAGGGCGACCTCTATGGATCGGTTCACCAAAAAAAGGCCGTCGTGTTTGTGGCACAACTCTTTAAGGGGAAGGGCAATGTCGTAGAGAGCTTTGGACGATAAATCCTTTTCTCGGAGCATAATGGCTGTAACACCGCCTAGAAGTAATTCGCGCGCTACATGCAGTAGAGCCTGTCTGCAAATTTTCCGATTGGTTATCCCAATGCATCTCAGGCCTTTCGGGTTGAACCTGCTTGTGTTGTTCAAAGGGCCTCCAAAAAAACCTAGGGCATTGCGCCTGGTGCAGATCTGTGGCTAAAGAACTATTTTAACATGTTACAGTTGGGGAAGAAATGGAAAAGAACGAAAAAGTGAGTGGTTCGGGCTGTCTGATGTGATTCGAGATTGCTTGCGATCAGGGAATTAGCGTGGCTGAGGTGAGAAATACTTCCTCTCCCACCAACCGGAGGAGCCCGCCTCAGTGTTCCAATGAACCTGATAGTCGGTTACATTACGCTGCTGCATTCGATTCAAGGTACTTTTTAAGATCGGTCATGTCTTTGGTCAGGCACTTGCTAACCATGCCCCGCATCATGGGACCGGTTAGAAATGTCATGATTTTTGCGATAAAGGTTAGGGGTCTGGCTTCAAACGTCATGGCTACCTTCGTTCCCTGGTCCGTTGGCTCAAAGCGGTAAATGGATGTGTAATGGGCGCCATGACTCTCCGCTTCGGCCTTGAAGCTCTTCGGGGGTTGGAAATCGGTGATTTCCATTTCTTCCTTGGCTTCCTTGTTAAACATCATCCGGGTTTCCCGCCATCGGAAACCCTTGCCCACGGGACCATCCGTGAGGAATTCCAATTTTTGGATATCGGCAATGCGTTCCGCCGCATTTTCAAGATCGGTGAAGACCTCAAACACCTGTTCAACTCCTGCCTTGATCTCAACGGTAACTTCAACCGGTTTCCCCATGCGCCCACCTCCACACTGTTTTGATACGACATGAAGATCATAGCATGAAACGGCGGTTAACTCGCAAAAGCAGGAAAGGATAAAGGGAACAAGCGCCCGGCCCGTTTTCCATTTACCGCGTTGCTCCATTTCAGTTTTCTCGCTGAGTTTGTTCCGTCGGCCGCAGTCCCTCGGTTCCAGTACCAATTCGCTCGCGCGGCACACTCCTGGACTCAGAGTCT
>JBNKOV010000469.1:0-4819 GCA_050294955.1 Holophagae bacterium | reverse complement strand
GCTTTGATCTTGCTTCTCTTTGTTCTTTTACTTGCCGCCGATTCCAGTCCCAAACCACAGAGGAAACCCAAACCGTTAGTGAAACGTGTTGCAACTACTAGAGTTGAAACTGTTCATGCAGCACGAGCCCCGCAATTTTCCGGAACACTGCGGGCAGCCAGGAGAGCCAACCTGGCTTTCACTCTTTCGGGCAGGCTAGAGACTCGCCTTGTGGAAATTGGGGACACTGTTGAGGAGGGCCAGGTGTTGGCGAGAATCGATAGAAAGCCCCTTCGCAATGCTGTTTCATCAGCGGAAGCTCGATTACAGGACCTGATATCGCGGTCGAATCAGGGCGAGCGAGATGTTAAACGCGTGCGAGAGCTGGTGGCGGCGAGAGCCGCCACCCGAGAGGAGCTGGAAAAAATGGAAGCCGCGTTTCAATCCCTGAAAGCAAATAGGAATGCAGCCGAGACCGCCCTAGAAGAGGCGAGGCGGATGTTGCGGGAAGCTCAACTGATTGCTCCATTCAAAGGCGTGGTAACAGCGGTTCACATGGAGTCCGGGGAATTCACAAACGCAGGCAGGCCAATAGTTTCTCTGGGGGGCCTCAACGAATTGGAGCTTGAAGTAGAGGTGCAGGAATCACTCCTGAAATTTCTCGACGCCAACGGGCGGGTCTCTCTCAAACTCCCATTTTCGGAAGATCGCCAGGTTGGCGGCTACATAAAGTCTCTGGGTCGATCAACCGGGGGGCAGGGTCGCTTGTTTCCCATTCTCATTAGCGTGGATCGCGAACCCGGCCTATACGCGGGCATGACGACAACCCTAGAACTGAACTTGCCTGCAGAAAAAGAACTTGCAATCCCTATTGCTTCGGTAATCAATCCAGGAGGAAGTCGGCCTTCGGTCTATCGCCTCGAGGAAAACAAGGTCCACCGCATCGAGGTGGAAGTGGGGAGATTGATGGGAGATAGCGTTACCGTGTTCGGCGAGCTAAAAGAAGGGGACGCTATTGTTACAGGCGGGTTTTCCGGCTTGAGCGACGGCGAAGTTGTGGAGGTGCTTCGATGAAGTTCCTGGAATCCTTGATGTCCCGCCGCCGCATGATCTTCGTCACGGTGGCCATACTGTCCCTTTCGGGCCTGGCCTCCTGGTTCGGAATGCCTCGCCAGGAAGACCCATCCATGCCCGACTACTGGGGCAATATTGTTGCAGTGTTTCCAGGCGCTGATGCAGAAACCGTTGAGCGACTGATGCTTGAGCCCATTGAGGAACGACTTGCGGAAGTGGATGGCATTGGCTCTTTAACGGCCACTGCCTGGAACGAGCTTGTGATGTTGGATATTGAACTGGACCCTCATTTCGGAGACCTGGAAGAAGCCTGGGACGACATTCAGGATGCAATGGAAAGAGCATACGCCGACTTCCCCGATGGCGCGGGAAGTCCTGTGCTTAATAGAGATCTCAATGATCAGGAATCGGTTGTTCTGGCCATTACGGGCAGCAATGATCCCCTGGTTTTAGAACAGGCTGCGCGGGACTTAAAAAAAGACCTGTTGTCTTTGAAACAAGTGGCGATTGTCAAGCTGATCGGAGAACCCGAGGAGCAGATCATCATTGAATACGACGACGCCATTGCGAGACGATTAGGCCTTGATCCGGGCGCTGCGGCTTATCATCTCGCCAATAGAAATAGAATGATTCCCGGCGGTTCCATCAAATTAGCCGGGCGTACAGTTAGCCTGAAGCCTCATACAGACTTTGAGAGCCTGGAGGAGATACGCAATACGCCCATAGTCCTACCATCCGGCGCAGCCATGCCGCTTTCGGAGGTTGCAAAAGTTCGAAGAAGCCCAAAAGAGCCGGCGTCTGCATATATGCGCTTTAACGGGTCGCGCTCAGTGGGTTTGGGCATTGTGCCAGCAAGCGGCGTTCATTTAGTAGAATTTGGCAACGCGGTTCGTGAAAAGGTAGCCTCGGTTAAGCAAAAATATGCGCCGCTTGCCATTGATTACATTATCTATCAGCCTGATAGAGTACAGGATCGCCTGAACAATCTGGGATCCTCTCTCTTGATGGGGGTTTTGATTGTAGCAGGCATCTTGCTGTTAGTTATGGGCTTCCGGCTTGGACTCGTTGTGGCTGGCGTGCTCCCTCTTGTCGCCTTGGCCTCTCTGGCTCTTTTTGCGGTGTCGGGTGGAACCCTACAGCAAATTTCCATTGCAGCGTTGGTGATAGCTCTCGGCATGTTAGTGGACAACGCCATCGTCATGGCTGAGAATATTCAGTGGCGAATTGATCAGGGTGAGCAGCCCCGAGCGGCGGCCATTGCAGCCGTCCGCGAAATGGCTATTCCCCTGGGCAGCGCAACGGGAACGACTCTTGCCGCTTTTGTTCCCATGCTGATGGCGGAAGGGACCACTGCCGACTTTACCCGCGACCTGCCCATTGTCATTGTACTCACCCTGACCGTGAGCTATATTTTCGCGATTTTTGTAACACCCCAATTATCGGAAATGCTTCTACGTAAAAGAGAAAGAGTGGCCTCCAAAGTTCAGGCCAGTTCAAAACTCGCTGATTTCGCCATCCGCCGCCCCTTTGTGGTTCTGGCCCTTGCCACCGTCCTGGTGGGAGCGTCTTTTATGAGCGCCGGTTTGGTGCAAGGGCAGTTTTTTCCTGCTTCTGATCGCAATCAGCTTATCGTCCAATTAAGCTTGCCTGAAGGGTCCCATATCGACGAGACCAGCGAATACGCAAAAAGAGTAGAGCGGGAGCTCTTCGCCATGGACGAAGTTACCGCAGTGTCCAGTTATATTGGCCGAAGCGCGCCACATTTCTACTACAATATCTCCCAGATCCCTTGGAGCCCCCATTTCGCTCAAATACTTGTAGAAACAACCGATCAGGACACTGTAGACACGGTCATGAATCGGATTCGCCAATTCGGCAGAGACGCCATGCCGCAAGCGGAGCTGATTCCGAAAAAACTGGAACAGGGGCCGCCTGTGGAAAGCCCCGTAGAAATTCGGCTCTTTGGTTCCAACCTGGAAGATCTGGACAAAGCGGTCGATAAAACGTTGGCCCTATTAAAAGCAGTTCCGGGAACCGTAGATCATCGCCATAATTTAAGCCTCGGATCCCCTCGGCTTCGTTTTTCCATCGATGATGCAGCCGCAGCCCGGTTTGGCTTGAACCGGTCCGACGTAGCTCATACGTTATTCGGCAAAACCCGGGGCATTCCCGTGGGCCAGTACAGAGCTGGCGACGATCCTGAGCCGGTTGTTTTGAGATCGAAAGCGGGAGAATCCTTTGATATTGACCACCTCGAAACCATTGACATATCAACATCCGAGGGCGTTATGACGCCATTGGCTCAAGTGGCGGGCATGGATTTGGAATGGCGACCCGCAGCAATCAACCACCGGGAGCGAAAAAGGGTGGCGGTTGTCTCTTCCCATCTCAGTGAGGGTTTTGCTTTTAGCGACGTCTTAAAGGTAATGGCTCCAGAAATGTCTGCGTTGCAATTACCTCCTGGAGTGACCTATGAATTTGGGGGTTTGGACGAAGGATCCAGTGAAGCCAACAGTTCTATGGCCACCGCATTGCCTTTTGGCTTATTACTATTGGTGGGTATCCTTCTGGCTGAATTCAATTCATTTCGCCGAGTTGGAATTATTCTTGTTACAGCGCCCCTGGCCGCTACCGGGGTTATTCCGGGCCTAATTATTGGGAACCAGCCGTTTGGGTTTATGTCGCTTCTTGGGGTATTTGCCCTTATCGGAGTTGTGGTGAACAACGCCATTGTATTACTGGACGTTATCGACAGCAGGCGTGAACAGGGCGCGCTCATTGAAGAGGCCATAAAAGATGCAATAATGCGAAGAACCCGACCCATTCTCCTAACTACAGCTACCACAGTCGCAGGGCTGACGCCGTTGGCGTTGAGCAACTCCTCACTTTGGCCGCCTCTTGCATGGGCCATGATTTCGGGCCTGCTAGCCTCAACCCTGTTAACACTTCTGGTCGTGCCCGCTCTTTACCTGGTCCTTTTTAGGCCTCGCAGAAGAAATGCTGTGGGAGCATCAGGTCTGGCTACGGCGATGTTCTTCCTTATGTGGGCGGCGCCCTACCTGGCCGCCCAAGAGCCGGCGGAAATGAATTTGAAGGAGGTTATGGCTCATGCGGCGCAACGGCCATTCGTTGTAGCAGCTCAGTATGAAGCAGAGGCTGTGAGGTCATCTGCGGAGGCCGTTCGTCGTTCCGGAATTCTTCCAACGGTAGAAACCAAAGCGGGCTTTACAGCCATAGATGAGGCGCCTGAAATCCAAACGCCGGCGGGTAATTTTCAGCTTGGAAAAAGGGAGTCAACAACAGCCCAAGCCTCTATAGCTTTGCCCTTGATAGACATCGCAACCAGGCGGTACCGCAGCCCAGCGGCTTTCAATGAGGCGAAAGCCGCAGAGTACAACGCTGGCCGAGCAAGGGAGACAGCAGTTGCCAGTGCGGCGGACGCCTTCCTTCATGTACTGGGGATTGACGCCCAAATGAAGGCAACAGAGGCGTTTATTACAAGCCTGGCGGATCGTCTAAAAGAAACTCAAGCCAGGGTGGAATTGGGAAGAACCCTGGAAGCCGATGCTCTAAAAGTACGCCTGGATCTTGATTCGGCCCAGCAGGATTTATTATCACTGCAATCGAATAGAGCTGTTGCTGTCCAACTGTTGGGACGGGCCATTGGCCTTCAGAGCCTGGTGGAGCCACAGTTCAACTGGGGAGATCCCTTGCCCAAAGCACCAGCATTAACCTCAGTCCTGTTGGACTCCATCCAGTCCCGTTC
>JBNKOV010000468.1:0-4821 GCA_050294955.1 Holophagae bacterium | reverse complement strand
CGTGAACCAGCTAAACCAGACCGTGCTCACCCTGCGCGCTTCAGACGTCTCGGCTGTCCCAGGCCGCAATGGCGGCGTAGACGGCCAGTCGGAGGATTTGGACGGCCAGGACTATCAATACCAGATACAAACCTTCTACGACGCCAACAACAACGTGGTAGAGGTCCGCATCGAAAACAGAGACGGTTTCACCGAAGAAATGGGTGAAGCGCCTGGGTTCATAGAAAAACGGTTTGCCTACGACATCTTGGACAATCCCATCTCCAGAACAGAAGAGACCGACGTAGGCCAGACCCGCGTTACTCAGTTCCGCTACGACCCCAACCAGAACCCCATCGCGGTCATACTTCCAGAAGGCAACATCGCCACCAGGGCTTTCGATGAGCGAGACCTGAAAATTGCAACCACCACAGGCGACAACAACCAGAACCCCTATGATGAAGCGCCCGAACCCGCCTCCACTATTCGGTTTACTTATGACAAGAACCGCAACCCCATTGGCAAAACCGACGCAGAGGACCAGAACAACGATGGAGAGAACGAAAGCGAGATCATCACTTACGACGGCTTTGACCGCGTTATTCGAGTACTGGATGCGGTTGGCGGCGAAACCCGCTACCACTACGATCCCGCCGGAAACATGGTGGAGATGGAGAAGCGGGGTCGTAATGGGGGACCCAGCCCGGAAAGCAACGACCCAACGCAGAATGTCTTATTGGCCCGCTCCTTCTTCAAGCGAGACGAACTCTCGCGAATCTATCAGGTAGACCACGCTCTCTTCTCCACGCCCGGCTTGGATTACAACCATGGCCCAGTCCTGGCTGACGGCCCCCTGAGTGACGGCGACGCACGGGTGAGCCTGCGAGCGGAATTCGATCGCAATTCCAGAATCACCCATCGCATTGAAGACGACCTGGATCTGGTGATCTACCATTACGACGGCGCCAACCGTCTCATCCGGATCGAAGATGGGGAGGACAACGAACGCCTGAACGCCTATGACGACAATTCCAACCTGGCAAGGTCCACCCAGATTGACCGATCGCCTGAAGGCCGAGTGGCTCCCGAAACCTTTGTAACTCTATACAGTTACGACGCCTTGAACCGCACAACCCGCATCGTGGACACCCTTGGCCAGACCCGTCGATTTCAATACGATTCACGAGACAACCCCATTGGCGTTTCGGACGCAGAGGCCGGGTTAAGCGGGGAAACCGCATTCACCACGCAAACCGTGCCTCTAAATCTGCCCGGCAACACGCGCCGCCAATACTTCGACGCCTTGGGCCGTTTGATCCGCACCGAAATGGACATGCGCCAGAACGGTCAGGGCGACCAATCTCTGGACCTGAGTCAGGGCGGTGGTGATGGCGTAATCGCCACCACTCGGGAATACGACCTCAACTCTCGGTTAGTGGCCCGCACAGATGACAACGGAAACCGAACCGCCTTCATTTATGACGAGCTGAACCGCCTGATTCGACAGCGCTTTGCCGATCAAACCGAAACCCGGTTCCAATATGATCGCGATCACAACATGATCGGCGTGTGGGACGCCAACGGGAGCGTGAGAACCGCATTCTACGATGGGGTGAATCGACTGGTTCGGACCGAGATCTTCCGCGGCCCGGGCGTTTTGGGCTCTACCCTTCAGGAATATGAATACGATGGTCTGCACCGAAACACCATGAGCGCCGACAACAATGACCCGGACGACCCCAACGACGATGCCCGAGTTGTGCGAAAATACGACTCTCTCTCCCGTGTATTGGAAGAAGTGCAAAATGATCAAACCGTTGCTTCGGACTGGTTTGCCGAAGGACTTCGGGTTGGATTGATCTATCCCAATGGCCGAGAAGTGAATTACACCTACGACGCCGTGGACCGCTTGAAATCCATATCCGACAATCCGAACGCCATCGCCTCTGGCCTGGTCAACCCATTGCCGGGCGGGAACCTTGTTGAATATGACTACATTGGTCCAGATCGGATATTAGAAGCCCGCCTGGGCAACAACCACCGCAGGACCCATCTCAATCCAACTGGGGATGTGGACGTAGGCTACGACTCAGGGGGACGACTCGCATCCATGCGTTTCATGGACAACACAGACATCTTGATCGCAGGTTTTGAATACGGTTTCAACCGGGAGAACCACCGCCTGTATGAACGACGCATCCACGGACCGCCGTTAAAAGGCGGCGATCAGTTGAAATATGACTCTACTTATAGAGCCACACGCTTCCAAAGAGACCTGCCCGAAGCCGACGTGGGCGACCCAAACGCCGCAACCGAACAAGAGCGAAGAGAGTACAACCTGGATGGCTTAGGCAATTGGATCGACCTCACCATTACCAATCAGGGCCAACCACCGCAAACATCCACCCAAACCATTGATGAAATGAACGCCTATGCCGAGTTCAATGGGGTGACCCGCACCCATGATGAAGACGGCAATCTGGTGGATGACGGTCGAAATCACTATTCCTACGATTTTCTCAACAGACTGGTTCAGGTAGAACGCAAGTCCGACAACCAGGTCATCGCCCGATACGCCTACGACTGCCTTGGAAGGCGGACGCAACGAGTAGTTGCCCACAGCGGAGATCTGAACACCCATCTCCGCTACTATTACGACGGATATCGCGTCATTGAAGAACAGAACCAAGAGGGGATCACCACCCAGCAATACGTGGATGGATTGGACCTGGACGACCATGTCGCCATTTCTCGTAACGCCGACCTGAGCGCAGACAACTCAACCGAACAGACCCTATTCCTACACAACGACGTCAGGGGCGGGGCAGCCGTTTTGACCGATGAATCTGGCACGGTTTTAGAGCGATACACCTATGACCTGTTCGGGCATGTCCGGTTTGAAGACTCCTTTTCCTCTCCACTGGTTGAACAACGCCTGAGCCTACACGGCAATCCCTACGCTTTTCATGGACGAAGACTGGATCCTGAAACCGGATTCTATTACCATCGCAACCGCCACTACGACCCACAGACTGGCCGATACCTGCAACGAGACCCGGGCGGACCCTGGTTCGACCCATTGTCCCGGGGCAACCCTTACGCCTATGGCGCCTTAAATCCCTGGTCTTATAACGACCCAATGGGCGAATCGGCCATGGACATGGTCTCCGGATTCGTAGACGGCGCGGGCGAAGGCGCATGGGACTTCATAGCAGGCTCCGCAGAGTTTGCCTGGGACGCACTCTGGCATCCCATCGATTCCGTAACCGGCATGGTAGACGGCATGAAAGCCCTGCTGGATCAAATCATGGCGGGCGACTTCCTGGAAGCCGCCAAAACCCTATACCCCGAACTCTACACCCTGGTCATGAAGTGGGACAGCTTATCCGACTACGACAGAGGGAATTTGGTGGGCAAGATCCTGGCCGAAGAAGGGGCGGGCGTCCTTACAGGCGCCGGCGCCGCCAAGATTATGGGCAAGCTCAAGAAAGCCAAAAAAGTGAGCAAATTGAAAAAGCTCGCTTTAAAAGAGGCCAAAAGCTCCGGTTCCCTGAAAGACAAAATGAAAAAGCTCATGGACGGAGGTTACAGTCAAGCGGAAGCCGCAGAGCTTATTCGATCCGGGGAAGTCTGTTTCGCCCCTGGAACCCTGATCATCACGCAAGAGGGGCTCAAACCCATTGAAACCATTGAAGCTGGCGACCTCGTCCTGTCAAAAGACGATCAAACCGGCCAGATCTCCTACCAGAAGGTGCTGCGAACCTTCCAAACCCGACCCGCATCCCTTTGCCACATCGCCTATGAAACAGCAGACGGCCAATGGCAAACCCTCCTGGTTACAGCCGAACACCCCTTCTGGTTGGCAAACCTCCAGAGCTGGACGCCAGCAGGGTTCCTCAAACCCGGAGACCAATTGTTGCTCGCCCATGGGCAACGGGCCAGAGTGCTCTCCATTAACCGAGAGGCCACACCCCTTGGATTCATCGCCTACAATTTCGAAGTAGAAGACACCAACACCTATTTCGCGGGACCAGCGGAGACCGGATCCTGGGAAGACGCCGCATGGGTTCACAACTTTGGGAAGAAATGCAATTCCACCAAGAAAAAGCCCTATTCAAATCCCAGAAACAGACCCAAATACGCACCTGGCCAGGTAGAAGAAGTTTGGAGAAGGGCCCGTGACTATTATGGCGATGTCTACGACCCTCATACTGGCGAAGACCTTGGTGATTGGAAACCCGGCGAACCCAGAGAATGGGACATGGGCCACAGACCTGGATTTGAGTATAACAAACTGCATAAAAAGTACATGTCAGGGGAAATCACAAAAGATGAGTTCCTATTTGAGTACCGAAACCCGGACAACTACTGGCCGGAGTCCCGTGCAGGAAACCAAAGCCACATTTTTGAGGATTAGCGAACCAGGCGCAACAGACATGGAATCCTTCAATCCGGCTGTTGCGCTTGATCTCCCGATAAAGGAGGAAACCACACCCTACAAAGACGACGGATTATCCTTTAACTCGAGATCTACCAATTTGTAGATGACATCTCCGCCAAGAAAGTAAATGTCTTTTGCCATGGGCGATCCAATCATCGCAAGCTCCGATACGATCCTCTCAAGAAAATGGCCCTTCATGTTAAAGATGTCGTATACTCTGACTTCTGTCTTTCTATCCGCAATCACATTCTCTAGTACAAGGAAACCCTTAAAACCTTGGACATTGGCTATATAACCCAGATACCCCTTTCTTGGACTCTCACTTAGAAGGTCGGGCAATTCCGGACTTGCCAGAACCCTTGTCGGCCTTGCCTTTTCCATGTTTTTTAAGTCCCGGTTGT
>JBNKOV010000467.1:0-4836 GCA_050294955.1 Holophagae bacterium | reverse complement strand
GCTATCGGGGCAACCCTTTTCCATAACGGCGCGCACCGTGCGGGTGTCGGTGGCCTCGCCGCCAAAGTAGAGGTAGGTCAAGCCGCTGAAGATATCGGGCATTTCCGACACGTGTTGATTGAACAGGGCGGTGGTGATGAACAGGGTGTCGATCTGTTTGTCCCGCAGGCGGGCGGCAAGGCTCTGGGTGGTGAGCGCCTGATCCCGGGTCACGCCAATCAGAACAGCGCCGTTCAGCAAGGCGCCCCAAATTTCAAAGGTAGCCGCGTCAAAGACCATGTTGGAGAGCTGGGCAATGCGGGCTTCCTGATGAAAGGGATGGTAGTTGGTGTTTTTCACCAGACGGATCACCGCCCGATGAGTGATGGCCACGCCCTTGGGTTTCCCGGTAGAACCGGAAGTATAGGTGACATAGGCGCCTGTGAGCGGGTGCAGCGCCAGGTTGGGATTGGTTTGCGGTCCCTGTTCGGCGTCTTCCAAGCACAGAACGCGTAGGTCGGTGGCGGGAAGCTGGTCCTTCATGCTGGCCATGGTAAGGGTCGCGGTCATGGCCGAATCTTCAATCATATAGGCCAGGCGGTCCTCGGGATATTGTGGATCTAAAGGCACATAAGCGCCGCCTGCTTTCAGGATGGCCAACATGGCGCATGCCATTTCCCAGGAACGAGGCATGTACACGCCCACGAAATCGCCCGGCTTCACGCCTTGACCAATGAGGCCGTGGGCCAGTTGGTTGGCTCGCGCATTCAGTTCGCCGTAGGTGACCTTGTGCTCTCCTGCTTCGCTGCTGAACTCAATGGCAATCTGGTCCGGCGTTTTGGCGGCCCATTCCTCGAAACACTGGGGAATGCTGGCCTCACGGGGATATTCCGAGCGACGATCCGTCCAGGCGCTCAGACGGTTTGTCTCCTCCTCGGTGAGGGCAGTGGCTTTGCTCAAGGGTTGATCGGGGTGTACGGCCAGATCCTCAAGCAGCAGGCGGTAATGGTTGACCATGCGAGCGGCCGTGGCTGGCTCGAAAAGCTCGATGTTGTAGACCAGATGGCCGAAGATATGGTCTTCGCCTTCGTGCAGGTTCAGAAGCACGTCGTAGTGGGCGGTGACGTCGTCGCCCTCAATATGCCGCCAGGTCAGGTTGCCCAGAGGCGCGTCGCCCTCGGGCGCGTTTTGTAGCGAGAACATGGCTTGAGCCAGAGGCGAGCGGCTGAAATCTCGTTCCGGTTGCAGCGCCTCCACCAGTCGCTCGAATGGCAGATCCTGGTGGGCGTAGGCTTCGAGAGTGATGTCGCGTACCTGTTGCAGCAGGCTGCGCCAGGTGATGTTGCGTTCCTGGAGGTTGGCTCGCAGGACCATGGTGTTGATAAAGCAGCCAATGAGAGGTTCGGTCTCGGCCCGGTTGCGGCCTGCAATGGGCGATGCGGTGAGAATGTCGTTCTGTCCGGAATAGCGGGCCAGCAGCGCTTGGAACCCGGCGAGCAGCACCATGTACAGAGTCGCGCCCTCTTCGCGGGCCAGTCGGTTCAAATTATCGGCCAGATCCTTGGACAGTTTAACCCCAGCCACAGCGCCGGAAAAGGTCTGGCGCTTGGGACGGGGCTTGTCGGTTGGCAATTCTAAAATTGCTGGATCTGCAAGGGTTTTGGACCACCATGCCATCTGTTTCTCAAACTCGCCGCCCTCCAACCAGTTCCGTTGCCACAGGGAGAAATCGGCGTATTGGATTGCGGGCGGTTCCTGCTGATGGGGTTCGCCCTTCAACAAGGCGTCGTAGATGCGGGCCGCTTCGCTGGTGAACACGCCCATGGACCAGCCATCAAAATTGACGTGGTGAATGTTTTGGTAGAGTAGATGCTCGTTGTCTTTTATTTTCAGCAGGAACGTGCGAATGAGCGGGCCTCGGGCCAGGTCAAAGGACCAGCGCGCCTCCGCTTTATCCAGGCGATGTTGCTCGGCTTTTTGTTGCGTTTCGTCCAACCCGGACAGGTCGATGAGCGTAATGCTTGCGGGTTGGGGCTCCAGAATGATCTGGCAAGGGG
The DNA here is from genome assembly GCA_050294955.1 of Holophagae bacterium. Lineage (GTDB taxonomy): Bacteria > Acidobacteriota > Holophagae > Acanthopleuribacterales > Acanthopleuribacteraceae > JBNKOV01. The sequence goes on along the minus strand of JBNKOV010000467.1, from coordinate 2,800 downwards.
CGTCCATGTTTGCGTTTGGCGGCGCGAACACGGTGCGCAGGGCTTCGTGTCGCCGGATGATTTCCGTGTACACCGCTTCAAGCAGATCGATGCGCAGGGGGCCGGAGACCTGGAAGCGGAACGGCATGTTGTACACGCTGCCGTCTTCTTCGTATTGTTCGGCAAACCACAGACGTTGTTGTGCATAGGATGCGGGGATGGGCTGGGAGCGATCCGCGCGGGTCATGACGGGGGCGCTGTGTTCTTCGCCGCGCAGGCTCTCCACCAGTTCGGCCATGTCGCGCAGGATGGGGGTTTGGAAGACCATGCGCAGGGGCAGTTCGGCGCCAAACTTCTCGCGAATAGATGAAACCAGACGGGTTGCCAGCAGGGAGTGGCCGCCGGCGTCGAAGAAATGGGCCAGGGCGCTGACCCGTTCTTTTTTCAGGCAGGCCGCCCAAATGCCCGCCAGGATCTCTTCAACAGGCGTGGCGGGCGCCACATAGGGCGCGGTCTCTTCAGCAATGGTCAGGCGGTCCAATGCGGCCCGATCGATCTTGCCGTTGGCGTTGAGCGGGAAGGCGTCCAGCACGACCAGGGCCGAGGGCGTCATGTAGTCTGGCAGGGATTGTTTGACCAGGTTGCGCAGCTCGTTGGCGTCGGGCTTTTCCGGAGCGCGAACATAGGCGACCAACTGGGGTTCGCCGCCGTCGATTTCTCGAACAACAGCCAAACTTTCAAGTACTTGTGGGTGGTTGTTCAGCACGGTTTCTATTTCGCCCGGCTCGATGCGGAACCCTCTAATTTTCACCTGATGGTCGGTTCGGCCAATGAAGATGAGGGAGCCGTCGCCCTGCATTCGCACCAGGTCGCCTGTGCGGTAGAGTCGTGCGCCTGGCTCCCCTGAGTAGGGATCGGGAATGAAGCGTTCGGCGGTGAGATCGCTGCGGTTGAGGTAACCCCTGGCCAGAGGCAAGCCCCCAATGAGCAGTTCCCCTGAAGCGCCGATAATGGCGCGGCGCAGGTTGCGGTCTGTGATGTAAAGGCGACTATTGGCAATGGGTTCGCCAAGGGAGACCTTTTCCCAATTGGCCGGGCATTCAATCGCGGTCACGTTGATGGAGGCTTCGGTAGGTCCGTAGAACTGATGGAGTTGTCCCTTGTGCGCCGCGTGGTGTCTGTTGATGAGATCCAGAGGCACCGCTTCGCCGCCGCAGTAGATGCGGGTAGGTCTGTTTTCGGGCAGGCCAGAGGCGGTTTCCAGTACGGCGCTGAGCAGGGACGGCACGAAGTGAACGTCGCTGATATTCTGAGATTCAAGCAGTTGCAGGATCTCTCCCGGGTTGCCCATGGCTTCGGCGGGGGCCAACACGCTCACGCCGCCGTTTGCAAGGGGCGCGAAGAATTCCCATAGGGCGATATCGAAATAAATCGCAGCGGTTTGCAGGAAACGCGCATCACTGTTCATGGGATAGGCCTGGGAGGCCCAGTTGACCCGGTTCACGATGCCGCGATGGGGAACCATAACCCCTTTGGGCGTTCCGGTTGATCCAGAGGTGAAGAGGATGTAGGCGATCTGCTCCGGTGAAATGGACAGGTCCGGGTTGTGGTCCGGAAGGCCTTCGGGCGCCTCTTTGGTTTCAACCCGATGGCCTTCTATCAGAGGCGCGGACGCCTCGTCGGCCAAAACAAAGATGGGTTGGGCGGTTTCCAGGATTTGGGTTCTCCTGGCTTCCGGGTATTTGGGATCTATGGGCAGCAGCGGGCTGGAGGATTTCAGCACGGCCAGCACGGAGACAAACATGGTGAGATCGCGATTACGGCACAGGCCAATAGGTTTTTCGGCGCCGGCGCCCAAGCTGATGAGATGATGGGCAAGCTGGTTGGCTCGTGCGTTTAGCTGCTGATAGGTAAGGGTTTCCTGACCGGGAAGAACCAGGGCGGGCGCGTCTGGCGTTTGCTCGGCCTGGCGCTCGAAGAGCTGGTGCAGCGCCAGTTGCGACGCGTTTTCCAGGTAACCCTCAGGGCAGCGATTGGTCCAGGCCATAAGCCGGGCCTGTTCTTCCTCGGAGAAGAACCGGGTGTTGCTGATGTCTGCGTCGGGCTCCAGGGCCAGCGCTTCCAGCAGGACCCGGAAATGGTCCGCCATGCGGGTAATGGTGGATTCGTGGAACAGGGCCTTGTTGTAGACCAGATTGCCCAGAATCAGGTCGTTTTCTTCGTGCAGGTTCATGATCAGGTCGAAAAGGGCGGAGGGCTCCTGCTCTTGTTCCAGGGTCCAGGTGAGTTGGCCAAGGGGCCGGTCGTGATCCGGCGCGTTCTGCAGCGAGAACATGACCTGAGCGAGCGGGGGCCTGCTGGTGTCGCGGCTCACGCCAAGTCCTTCCACCAGACGTTCGAAGGGAAGATCCTGGTGAGCGTAGGCGTCCAGGGTGGCGTCTCGCAACTGCACCAATAGGGCGCGCCAGGTTTTGGCGGTTTCATCCAGGCGTGCTCTGAGAATCAGGGTGTTCACAAAACAGCCGATGAGTTGATCTGTCTCGGCCCGGTTCCTACCTGCAATGGGCGTGGCGGTCAGGATGTCGTCCTGGCCGGAATATTTGGACAGCAACGCGCTAAACGCGGTGAGTCCAATCATATACATGGTGGCCCCTTCCTGGCGGGCCAGGGCGGCCAACTTGTGGACCAGCGCTTTTTCCAGTCTTACCGGAACCTGGTCGCCCACATGGGTTTGAAATTTGGGGCGGGGTTTGTCCAGGGGCAATTCCAGCAGCGGCGGATTGGCCAGTTCTTCGCGCCACCAGGCCATCTGGCGTTCCAG
>JBNKOV010000466.1:0-4838 GCA_050294955.1 Holophagae bacterium | reverse complement strand
GTCTGCCAGAACTGCATATTCAACCCATTTCCGATGATGATTGTTCAGCCTCCATGAATTTCTTGAGCATGTTGGACCAGGAACTAAAAAAATACCCCGAAGCGGGTAGCCTGGTTGATGTCATTTCTCCTGCAAAAAAAATTACTTACAATGAAGCCACCCAGGATGGCCTCGTCCAATTCCATCGATTCAAGACCTTCTTGTTTATGGACCTTAATGCTGCGGAACCAGCATTCATGCTCCACCACTATGCGCTTCAGCTTCTAGACGCACGAGGAACAGGTCAGGACCGGGCTCAGAAAAAGATGGACTGGTTGACGCTGAATCGCCGGATGGGTTTGGGTGGTGACTATTTTCTTTCTCAAACTACATCGACCGACAATTGCTTTACCACAGATCAGCCGCATAGAGGGCTGGTTTCAAGACTAGCGGGCTCCAGCTTCCTCAATGACCGTTCTCAGGTTTTTGCCGCCCTGATGACCGATGGAGGTCCTTGTGGCTCCCCAGAATCGCTTATTGCGGATGAGGCCATCGTCGAAAAAATCTACTTGCTCTTTTTTCAATACCGCAACATTTTAGAACCCGTAATTGCCCGTTGGATTTCCGACTATGGTTTGCCGGATTTGCGAGGCAAGCCTCAATGGAAGCCGCCCCCTATGCCCCAAGCTCCAGAATCCAAGCCGCCTATTGAGGAAACCACTGAACCCGAGACCACCGTCGCCACTTTGGAAATTGGCTCAAATCAAGCAAACGACAAGGTTTTTATTGATAAAAAGTTCTATGGCTCAACGCCACTGGAGCTGAACCTGGACCCAGGGCAATATGAAGTAAGGGTAGAAAAACCCGGTTTTGAATCTTATATCCAAACCATCACGCTTCAGGAGGGGAAAACAAGGGCGCTAAAAGCCAACCTCACCCCCATCAAGCCAGCGGAAGTCCAGGAAAGTAAACCAGAACCAGCGCCAGTGAACACCAGGCGAGAATCCAAACCCAAAGGCGCGCCACTGGTTGGCAACCTGGAAGTTCATATTCAATCCTCAGTAATGAGAAAGGCTAAATGGAGTCAGATCATCATAACAATCGACGGCCAGGCGACAAGCTTCGATTACGACGGTGCGAGCCCCTTTTCAGATAAACGAAAACTCGACGTTGGAGAACACCAATTTAAAATAGAAAGCAACGCCTACTACGGCAATCCGCCATTGACAATTGACATTCGACCTGGACAAACCCTGAAGATCGAATGCGAAATAAAGGGCATGAATGGAAGGAAGTTAACGATTAAGGTGGATGGACAAACCATTCACGACGGCCTGAAACTGGAAAAGAAATGAGGAGGGAATCACCTTGAAATGCCTAAATGCATGTCTGCTCGCATGGGTCATTCTACTATGTGGTTGCTCGGGCAAACCCTATGGGGCTTTTTTCGTGGAAAGCGGTTTTGGCAAGAATGAAATTGAGCTGGAGCCCGGTTTGGAAAAGCCCTTTGAGATGCCCCAAACCGGATCTGCTCCCATCCAAGAACTGATGCTTCGAATGCCCCTTTTCCATCCAGGAAAATATCAATTCGTCTACCAATCCCTCGTGGGAGAAGAACAATCCCTCTCCGCTCAATTCTTGACGACACGGGATTCAGAAACCTATAGGGTGGTGTTCTCCGAGCCTCTGCCTCAAGGGGGCGCGCTGGCAATGATCAATGAACAGTTGCACCAGCCAAGAGCAATCTTTGTAGGGGACATGAGAACAAGCGTTCAATCCATCGCCGCTCGTGAGGATCTTCCTGCCCAAACGCGGTTGGCGCTTGTAAATGAATATAACGCCGCCCATTGGGACACAAGATTGACAGCGGAAACTGCCAAATTAGAAGGGGTGATAGAGTCGCAGTTTTTTGAGCAGGTCACGGCCCTGGCTTCCAATGAAGAACGAATTGAAGGATTCACCCAATACTTAGCCAAATACCCCATGGGCGCCCATATTGACAAGGCAGTTGCCGCATTGGAAAGGTTGAATTTGGAAAAGGAAGACCGGGTCCTCGCCCTTGCGTTAAGAGAGCAGGCAAGTCCAACAAAGGCGGCCGCACTCTACGACCTGGCCAGCATGGTTTCAGGCTGGAACAGAAATGGGGCGCGTGAGGCTCTATATGAGGCCATGACCGAGTTGGATGATCGAGATTTTGAAGCCGCATCTAATGCCTCAGGCTGGGACAAGAAACATGGATTGGAGCGTTACCTTGCCAATTTCCCAAATGGCGCCAACGTTCAACCCGCAAGAACAATGCTGGATGAAATAAACGACGAACTGGAAAAACCATCCTTTCAAAACGCCTTAAAACAACATTCCGCCATGAGACGGTTAAAAAAATTAGAAGAGCATCAAAAGGCATTTCCCGATGGCCAATTGAATGCCCAAGTTGAAGAGCAAATCGCCGCCCAGAAGGACTTCATGGACAAAGACCAATGGGAAGCCGCAATCCAACAACAGGGTGAAAATAGGAAAATCGCATTGGAAGCCTATATCCAATCCTGGCCGAAGGGAATCTATGCAGCTCGCGCCCCCATAGAGTTGGAGAAAGTCCTAGCCAGGTTGGATGATGAATCTTACTCTCAAGCAGCAGACATTAATGACGATTACCCACGCACCAAGGCGTTGGAACGTTACCTGGAGGACTACCCTCAGGGCCGTCACTACCAGGAAGCAAGACTCCAGGTTGTTCAAGCCCACGGCATCATTGAAAAACAAATTTTTGAAAAAGCTCGAGATATAGACGCTCGATTTGAACGCCGAAAAGCGCTGCAACGTTACCTGATCGTCTATCCCGACGGCGCCTTCAGACTGGAGGCCGAAACTCTGTTAAAAGACCTTGCTGGCGGAGAGTATCCCTCTCCGGAAAAACGCTGAGAAGGCAATAAGGAGAACCTTTATGCTTAAACGCCACTTAAACCAGGGTTTGATTGTTTTAATATTAGCCTTGTGCCCAATTGGCATTTTGGCAGGCAGTGGAGCGTCGTCAGAAACCAATGACAACCCTTCCTCTGGCTGGGGCAACGGGGTCTTGGAGGGGGATGATGAGGCCGAATTGGCTGGAAATGAGAATATTGCTGAAGAAATGAAGAAATACATCTCTCCGCCAGAAGTTCTGGGCATGATGGACCGGGTCCAAGGTCAACCCCAAGAGGAAGAGCTTGTTAGAACTATTTTCTACTCGTGGGAAGAAATTGACCAGTACAAAAGAGAGTTCGAACAGATTCCTGAGAAAATGTCCAATTCATGGCGCGATTATTTTGATCTGCTGGGTGTCGGGGCTGATGAGGAAATGAAAGACACCATCAAAGTGCGCCTTCCGGACTGGCCATCATTCAGCACCTACCTGAGCTTCCTAGTAGAGGGGGAAGGCACTCCAGGGTTTATGACCGAAATGGAGGAATGGGTGGACAATTCCGGTGAAGATTATGAATTTGAACCTCCAAAGGGCGAACTCTATTTATTTGGGCAGAAGGGCTCCAACCCTTTCTCACAGGATATAGATCTCCAACTTCGACGCATCACACCGCCTGCTGTCACACGGTTAAAATCCTTTTTTACTGTGGAAAACGTGACAGAAAAATTAACGGGAAAAAAACCATCTCCCCAAACCATAGAGAAAGGGAAAAAGGTATTCGGATGGGCGAAGAAGTTGTTTAAAGACCAGATCATGGAAAACGAGTACGTGAAACAAGGTCAGGAATTGGTCAATCAAGGTAGGGACATGTTAGAGACCACAGGTCTGGACGACTATGCGCCCAAGGCCGATAAATATCCCGAAGACACTGAGGTGAGAGCAGTATATGTGAAAACCACGGAAGACGATATCATTTACAAGTGGTATAAAGAAAAAGAGGAATTAAATATAAAAATTGAGGGTACTCCTGCTTCAGACCTGGACACTTCCCTGGAAAACCATATGAATCTGGACAGAGTTGGCGAAAACCTTGAGCAAGCCCAAAATTTAAAGGATCGTTTGATAAATTTGGAGCGAAATCAGAGATTTAAAGAAAAGCCTATTTACTTTGCAGAAAACTCGACCCATGCCTCCAGCGCAAAATCCATGAATGAGATTCGCACCATTATGATTGCCAATTTTGATCTGGTCTATGGCTTTAAACGGCCAGTGCCCAGAAACCGATGGCCCGATCTACTTAAAACCCTGCCTCCCCTTTACTTGGATTTTTGTTCGGCAGGACTGGGAGGAATCAATCAATTTTTTGCAGGAAAATCGCCTTTCAAGCAATGGCTCTGGTTAGCGGACGCTGAGAACAATCAATACAGCCTGGGTTTTTTCCCAGTCATTCGTTTTAAAAACCAGCTCCTGGCTGCGGGAAAAACACTGGTTAAATATAAAGTAGCTGAAGAAGACATTGGCGTAGCCGTTGCCGCTAAACCTTATTTAGATGTGAACTTAGGAGATATTGAGGAAATATACTACCCAGTCAACATACACATCAATGAGGATAGACGAGATTATTTACGATGGGTTGAGCGCAACCCGAACAGAACCCAGCCTTTTAAAATTATTCTTGGGCCTTCCCAGCTTCACAATCTTGACCTAACCAAAAGGAAAGGGCGTAAACAGATACTGAAGAGCGAAGTATACAAGATAGTGGGTGAATACGAACAACAGCACAACTTGAAAGTAGATGCGATTCTCAATATCCGCTATGTTGCTCGCGGCGTTAGAAATATGTGCAAAATGGAGCTAATTCACCTGGAGCAATCCAAGGGGATGGAGCAAGAAGTAAGCGGTTTTCACTTCAGTTTTGGGGCCGCTGCCCTCCTCAAAAAAGAACGAGAATTAAAGCATC
>JBNKOV010000465.1:0-4845 GCA_050294955.1 Holophagae bacterium | reverse complement strand
CGCGTTCCTTGGATGATTGATTCATCCAAGTGGTCGGTGTTGGAAATTGGCCTCAAAAACAACCAGGGCAAAGGCATTGTCAATTCCATCAGTCTTAAAGAAGGAGAGGCGGAGTTTATTGAAAAAGCTCGGCTCATTCGTCGCTACGGCGCCGCCGTAGTGGTGATGGCCTTCGATGAGCAGGGACAGGCCGACAGCATTGAACGCAAGGTGGATATCTGCACCCGCTCCTACAAGGTGCTTACCGAGAAGGTGGGTTTTCCGCCACAGGACATCATCTTCGATCCCAACATCTTTGCGGTTGCCACCGGCATCGAGGAGCATAACGAATACGCCATCAACTTTATTGAGGCCTGTCGCGAGATTCGACAAAACCTGCCCCATTGCCATATCAGCGGCGGGGTGAGCAACATCTCTTTTTCCTTTAGAGGCAATAACGTGGTTCGGGAAGCCATGCACACGGCCTTTCTTTACCAGGCCATCAAGGCGGGCATGACCATGGGCATTGTAAACGCTGGCGCCATGCCGGTTTATGATGAAATCCCCAAAAACCTGCTGAAGGCTGTGGAAGACGTGCTGTTCAATCGCCATCCCGACGCAACGGAGCGACTGGTTGAGATTGCCGCCACGGTGAAGGGCGGGAAACGGCAGAAAAAAGACGATTTGGAATGGCGCGACCAATCCGTTGAGAAGCGGCTGGAGCACGCCCTGGTGAAGGGCATTACCACATTCATTGAAGAAGACACGGAAGAGGCCCGGCAAAAGTTGGGTCGTCCCATTGGGGTGATTGAAGGTCCTTTGATGGATGGCATGAACGTGGTTGGCGATTTGTTTGGCGAAGGCAAAATGTTTCTGCCACAGGTGGTCAAATCGGCCCGGGTGATGAAAAAGGCCGTGGCGTATCTGCTGCCCTATCTGGAAGAGGAGAAGAAGGCTTCCGGGGATGTGAGCGCCAAAGGCAAGATCCTCATGGCGACGGTGAAGGGCGATGTTCACGATATTGGCAAAAATATTGTGGGCGTGGTGCTTAGCTGTAATAATTTCGAGATTATCGATCTGGGCGTCATGGTGCCTTCCTCCAAAATTCTGGAGGTGGCTCGCAGCGAAAAGGTGGACATTGTTGGCCTTAGCGGCTTGATTACGCCTTCTTTGGACGAGATGGTTCATGTGGCTCGTGAGCTTGAGCGGGAGGGTTTCGACGTGCCTCTTCTCATCGGCGGCGCCACCACTTCCCGAGTCCACACGGCGGTTAAGGTGGCCCCTGGCTATAACGCGCCCACGGTTTATGTGGAGGACGCGTCCAGGAGCGTGGGCGTGGTGGGCAACCTGCTTTCCAGCGAGGGTCGGGAGGCCTATTCCAGCAAGATCCGGGAGGAGTACGAGAAAATTCGCGCCTCCTACGGCAACCGCAGGGCCAAGACCCGCATGCTGTCTCTGGAAGATATGCGCAAGAATCGCTTTCCCATTAACTGGGACGCCTACCAGCCTCCAAAACCCTTGAAGCCGGGAATTACGGTTTTTGATGACGTGGACCTGGAAACCCTGGCCAGGTTTATCGACTGGTCGCCCTTTTTCAGCACCTGGGAATTGAGTGGACGGTATCCCAAGATTTTGGACGACGAAGTGGTTGGGGTGGAAGCAAGGAAACTGTTTAATGACGCCAAGGCGTTGCTGGACCGCATTGTTTCCCAAAAGCTGCTCACGGCAAGAGCTGTGGTGGGTCTGTTTCCGGCTAATACGGTGGAGCACGACGACATCGAGGTTTACACCGATGAGAACCGGAACGGCGTTCTCATGGAGCTGCACGGGTTGCGTCAACAATTCGAGAAACCTCCGGGAAGGCATAACTTCTGTCTGTCGGACTTTGTTGGACCCAAAGGCGTGGCGGATTATGTTGGCGCCTTTGCGGTTACGGCCGGCATTGGCTTGGAGAAGCTGGTCGCCGAATTCCAGGAAGATCACGACGACTACGGGTCCATTATGGCCAAGGCCCTGGCTGATCGACTCGCAGAAGCCCTCGCCGAGTACATGCACTGCAAGGTGCGAAAGGAACTCTGGGGTTACGCGCCCGAAGAAGATCTCTCCAATGATGAATTGATCAAGGAGAAATACCAGGGCATTCGCCCAGCGCCGGGTTATCCCGCTTGTCCAGACCATACAGAGAAACAGTTGCTGTTTGAATTGCTGGATGTTCACAACAAGACGGGGATTGAACTTACAGACAGTTGCGCCATGTACCCCGCCGCTTCGGTTAGCGGTTGGTACTTCTCCCATCCCGAGAGTTTCTATTTTGGACTGGGCAGAATAGAGAAGGACCAGGTTGCCGACTATGCGAGACGCAAGGGCATGTCTGTTCTGGAGATGGAGCGTTGGCTCAGTCCCAACCTGGCTTACGACCCGGAATAAGCTTGACCGGGGTCGGCGACCCCGGTCCCTAAATTGCGCTGGGTTGACTCAGGAAAATGCGCTGAATTTGCAAATAATGTCCGCGGTGCGAAAATTGACCTCAATGGCTCATTTTCTGAGGTTGAATATTTACAAAAGAGGGTGGCGCAGCGTAAAATAACGACCCGTATCCTTTAAGCGCCAATGGGTTTGAAAATTTCTGTGAGTAATATCACATTTTGATAAAAGATGCGGGCTCTTAAATTTTCCATGTTTTTTTATACACCGGAATGAGATAAGATAGGGGTTGGAGGCACTATTCATACAGGCGCATGAATGATTGCTCCGTGATGCCGCCACCTAATCTTGATATGGCAAAGTCATTCAGGTTTATGTAAAGACATCACCTTTCTGAATGGGTTGACGGATTTCTTTACAAAGTTTCGTTGACCAGTAAACCTTTTACTCGAACGATTCGTATCTTAATTCCAATACGGGGGGGATTAAATGACAGAGTCGATTTTCGCGTATTCACTGTTACCCATTACTTTCATGCTCATTTTTCGTGTGTTGACTGTGAATACCAGAAAATTGGCCTATGCCGCTCCCGCTCGAAATTCATCGCCGAATTCCAGTGGAATGAGGTGTAACCGCCGATTTTAAGCATCATCATTCATGGGGGAATGCTGGCTTTCAGTCATGCTTAACATTATTTTGCGCGACTTAACTGTGGGTAAGCGGCAGTCATGGGGATCTTGCCTTTACCTCTTGCGCAGGGATGAACACTCGATATCAGTGGGGTTCCGTCGCCTTTTGGCGGAATTTTGAGGTCGGGGCCACAATCAGAGGACCAGGTGTCTTACGAACAACAAGTACGCGGATTCAATTCATTCCTTTATCAATGGAGCAATTTTGAAATTTGGAAGCCTGTGGGGGCGTTCAGCTAGAGCTGTTCGGCAACACAGTGGTCGGTCGTTTAGTCATCTTGTTTAAACGGTTTGGCTTGATTTTAGGAGAATTCCCATCAAAGAGACTGGAATTGCTATCATCGGAATGGCCTGCTCCCTGCCCGGAGTACACGGACCCCGTCAATTATGGTCAAAATTGATCGGCGAGTCCTTAGATCGGGATGCTGGCGTAATGGACGCGGCGGACTTTGATCACGAGTTCTTCAATATTTCTGAAGAGCAGGCGCGGGTTATGGATCCTCAATATCGGCAGTTGCTTCAGGAAACCTGGCGGTGCGTTGAAGACGCGGGCGTCACCCTGAGCGAGTTGCAGGAAAACGAAACAGCGGTGTTTGTGGGGGCTGCAGGAAAGAAAACATCCCACGAGTCTCAGTTCAAAGCGCCCGTGTTTTCAGCTTCGGACAACTACCACGCCATTGTTGGCAACCGCATCTCCTATGCGTTTAAGTTTAAGAGTCATAAGAATAATATCGACGCGATCTGTCCAACCTCTGTCATGGCAATCCACAAAGCGCGCGTCGCTTTATTGGCGGACAAATGCGATTACGCCATCGCGGCGGGCGGCGAGTACTACCTGTACGATTCACAACCGCGTGGCGGCGTTGGCGTTCTGTTGCTGCAACCCTTGATGAAGGCTCTGGAGGCAGGGCGTCATATCTATGGCATTCTGCGCGGGTCTCAAGTTAACCTGGATCCCAACGGTCCGGGTTCAAACGAATCCTGCATATGGGAAACCCTTCTTTCTGAAGTGGAGCGGGAAGCCGGCGTTTCCGCCGAAACCCTGTCCTATATGGAAGTTCAGAGTGTTAAAACGGAAGATGGCCGCAGTGACAACTTCCAATCCATGGACCGGGTGTTCAGGCGCAGCGCCAGCAGCCGGGGGTATTGTCGGTTGGGCGCTCAAAAAACCCATATAGACCCATCCGAATCCGGTGCGGGTATATTGGGCGTCATTAAAATTCTCATGATGATGCGTCATGGCGTGATTCCCGCTTCAGCCGATTTGGGTTTTCATTCCTCGGATTCGGTTTTCAGCTTCAATCCCGAACCGGGAAGGTGGGTTACCAAAGACCGCGCCCCCATGAGGGCCGGGCTCAGTTCCTTTGGCATTGGCGGGGTGAATGCTCACGCCATTATAGAGGCGTTTCCCGCAAAAACGGCTCTGGCCACGCACATAGATGAAAAACAGGGCGCGCCCTTCATCCTGTCAGCCCACACTCAAGACGCTCTGGACCGCATGATCGCGCAATGGGTCGCCTTTGTAAAAACCGAGGAATTTCAGCAGATGCCGTTGAACGATATTTGCGCAACCCTCATGATGGGAAGGCAGGCGCTGCCCTACCGGTTCGGGTGTCATGTTGAAACCAGGGAAGAATTGGTAAAGGCTTTGGAGTCGGCAAGCGCTCCGTTGCCCGCCCAACCCCGTTGGGGCATTCGCATTCACGACCTGCCTTGGAACGGCATGATGCAACTCCAGCCGGTCCTGGACCGG
>JBNKOV010000464.1:0-4866 GCA_050294955.1 Holophagae bacterium | reverse complement strand
GTGGTGACGTCTGCCAAGAAGCATTTTGTATTTGAAAAACCGCCCTCATACATTCCACAAAATCGAGTAAGGCTTTTGCTGCGAGGACGTGACATTAAAAGAGATTTCGTGAAGCCGGGGCAATTCATTTATTGGCCCTTTGATCACGGCCCTCTCTGGTTTCAAGGGGCTGCTCAAGTGGAGAAACAGTGGCTTGGTAAAACCGGGAAGTTGATTGAGCAGGGACATGGCGGCGCCCGGTTGCCTTATCGCTCCAAACCCACCGATGGATGGGTTGTGGCCTGGAAGTATCTGGCTTCATCTTGGGAGGCAACCTTGTACCGGGGATCCTGGGTTCCAGACCAAACCACCTACTTCATGAATCTGGACCATTTTGAAACCGCATGGCGTCTTTTTGTCTGGCTAAATATGCCTGAGGCTACGGGATGGATTAGACAAATTGCAGAGAGGGGAAAAGACCGTCATTTCTTCTTTTACGCTCATACTGTCCGCCAATTGCCCTTTCCACCTGATCTTTTTACCCGTAACATGATTGTTCCCAAGGAAAAAGATTTGTTCACTCCTGGGGAGGCTCCAATCATGCAGATGGCAAAATAGAAGTGAGGATGAGTCCGGGATTTTCCTGGGCTCTTTTTCCATGTTTATGATCCTTGCAGCAGGTGAGCGTTTCTTGCAAGAACATTCGGTCTGTGAGATGATAGATGCGGCGACTTCTGGTGAATCCAAAGGCGCGTTGCCTTGGGGCTTGTATCGCTAGTTTGACCTGAACATTTAGCATTTTAATGAGTTGGCAGGAGGTATTTTTGGGCGCTTTATTTCGCTTCACCTTACTTATGCTTATTAAATTGGTGAGCGCTGTTTTTTTCAGGTTCGATGTCCACTGGGTTGGCCGAGACCGGGCCTTGAAATTTCAAGGTGTCAGAGTCGGTATCCTCTTGAATCATACCAGTCTCTATGAGCCTATTTTTATCCGACTCATACCAAACAGCATGCTTTGGCGTCTCGCCGTGGCGGGCATTTTTCCGGGCGCAGATAAGACCATGAACCGGCCCATTGTGGGGCGTTTCTTTCGGATGTTGGCTCGCAAGCCCATGTCTATTACCCGGAAGCGAGATTATACATGGACTGCTTTTAAAGAAGCGATAGATGGTGATTCTTTGATTATCCTGGCCCCGGAAGGCCGGATGAAAAGGGCTAATGGACTGGACCTGAATGGCAATCCAATGACCGTTCGCGGCGGCATAGCCGATGTGCTGGAACCTCTGGATCATGGGCGGATGGTTGTTTTATACAGCGGCGGGCTCCACCATGTACAGGTTCCAGGCCAACTCATTCCCAAGCCTTTTAAAAGAGTTCAGGCAGTTTTTGAGAATGTAGATATAGCATCCTATAAACAAAGCTTGGAAAAAGCCACTGCTAAAATGGGTTTTAGAAAAGCGGTCATCCAGGATTTGGAACACCGGAGGAATACCTATTGCGGTGAACCATCGGTGGATTGGCACACAGAACCCCTGGCCGATTTCCAAAATCAGGATCCAGAGCTGTCCTAGGCGATGCCTTGAAAGATGTCCTGAGGGTTGGCTTTCCTGGCTGCGGTTTGCAAATGCACTCTGTCCCCAAGTCTGTTGTGAAGTTCACAAAAGAAGTCCAGGAAATGGTTAACCCTGTTTCGCGCAACCAATTTGTTTTTAGCATTTAGGGTTAAATCGCAAACCAGATTCCCCGAGTCTGCAAACTTGAAGACCTCCAAATTAATGCGGGATGTTTTACCTGTTAGCGTAAAACCCTCTTCTTGGTAGGACCGAGATGGACCCAATTTGACAGTGGGAAAATACAAACGTATGAGGTCGTGAACCTCTCTGCTGTGTAAAAACTCTGGAGAAACATCTCTGGTTACTATCTTGAAAAATACGAGATTCTTACGAAGCTCACAACGAGCCGTTCCCATTTTGATCAGGCCGTTTTTTGATTGGCGCATCCAAGCAAGAGAGGTTTTCTTGATGCCTTTTCTTTTCAGGAATAGCCCGGGATTAAAATCTTTGGGCGCTTCCAGGTCTGGGGACAGGAAACAGCTGGGATGTTGAACTGCCTGCATTTTTGAGAAAAAGAATTTGGCATGAGGCGTTAAACCCTTATCCAACCAGTTCAGAAACTTATCAGGCGCATAAGGTTTCACAGGTATCAGTTTCCTGGTTTTTTCGATTAAATCTTCTAGCATCGAGCGTCCTCCTGTCTAGGAATGAGAGACCCATAGGGTCATCGAAAAATGCATCCAAAATTTGCTCGAGGCAAAGCAATGCCCTGGAAGGCGTTGCTTCACACAAAAGGCGTCCCCAGCTTCAGTGGCCTTCTTCATCTGACAATGAGCCTGGCCTTCATGGAAAACTGAAGCTATTGAGGTGGTCTTGTCTGGATTAATGAATTTACCAATAGGCGCAGTGCGACCTTAATTTACAACGCCCAATAGATCCGGAATCTAAATTGCACGGAAGAATCCGAATCATTGATAGTAATATAAACTTTTGGGCAGTTTGTTGCGAGGCTTTATCATCGAAAGTTGACGCACATCACATAAAAAGCCTAACGATGTTCACCTCCAAATGTGGCTATTCCAACCTGGCAGGTTGCTTTGCTGTTCAAAGCAAATGGGATGTGCGCATTTCGGGTGGTCTATTATGTTCTGGTTATTTTACTACTTCCCACGAATTACCTGGCAAGTTTCCATGTAACGCCGTTAAAATTCAGCGAGTTCCATTAACAAAAACGAAATCGCCTCATTGTAACTACGCATGCCATTGTCCAGGTCGGCAGACATTTCCGGCCAGGATTTCTCCATGTAATCTGGAACATTTTCCTGTTTTTCAAGAACCTGCTTCCGGACATTTTGGTAGAAATTCTTGGTTATAGAGCCTTTTTCGCAGGTGTGCTGGGTCAATTGCCTCGCCACATCCAGGGTTTTCAGGGTGTCTTCCATGGTGGGGTCGCTGGTCAGGGTAGCCATTAATCTTGAAGGTATGGCCAGGGGAATGATTTTCCGTTTGTATTGCTCGTCCAGCCGCATATTGGTGTCGGCCTCCTCTTTGACCCCTGAAAAATCCATCTTCCAAAGCACAAATTGAGCGCTTGTCGCCATACCAGCGGGCCAGGAACTCTTCCCATATTTCACGTAGTTACTGATGCCTTCATCTACAGATAAGGCTGCCCAATTGTTTTCCTTATTCTTGTCGCCGTAAAAAAGGGATATAGGCAGGTTGTTCACAATGCCTCCATCCACATAATCAATGCCTTCCACATTCATGCTGGGAAAAAGGCCTGGAAAGGCCGCTGACGCCATGGATGCATCGATAACCGAGGCATTTCCCGGGTTGAGATCGGAACGCCAATTGATGCCCCATTTCTGTCCCTTGTCGCGTTTTAGCCGGGTTCCAACAACGCCGAGATGTTTGAAGAAGTTTCTATTTGAGGGACTGTTCACCAGCTCAGCAAGTCTTTCAAAGGTAAGCTCGACTGCGGGATCAGAAGCCGTCTTTAATAAAATTCTAGCGTACTCTTTTTCACCTTGGGTCATACGGTCTTTTCCCGAAAAAAACAACTCGCATCCCCGCAGGAGCAGCGCTTTGGCGTCGTGAACGAGAACCTTTTTGAATCGTGCTGGATCCGCCTGGTAATAGCGCTTGTTCCTACCTCTCTGGTAAACGGTTCCCAGAATGCTTTTGGTTTTTCCCTTCAGGGTATAGTGCTTTAGGGTGGCCGTTTTGGATTTGTAGTAGCTTTCGTCAACACCGAGAGAATGATAAAGGTCTGCTGATGTCGCCCCAAGGGACAAATAAAAAGCGGTAAGCGCTCCAGCAGATGCGCCGCCTACACGTTTTAGGTTCAATTTCTCCGAAAGTTCCAGGCACTCCAAAGCCGAGGCGTAGGCCAGGCCTTTGCTGCCGCCTCCAGAAAGCACCAGCGTTTGTATGTCATTCATTTCATGGATCTGGCCGCCAATGCCCTGATCAGACCCCTGCATTCTTTGAATGGCCGCGTGTTGAACGACGGGCTCTATAGAATGCTGAGGCGTTGGATTAACTGCGCCCTCAAAAAGCGCCTCGGCCCTTTTTTGGTAGTAATTGGCTTCTGCTTCCAAATCCTGGTCATTGACCACCAGAACGCCTCCGTATGGATTCTCAACCCGTTTGGCGGCTTGTTGAACCACATGGGCCAGTTCATGGGCAATCAAACCCACGCCTTTTTTAGAGTTGGGGTCATAGGCGTTCTCATTAAAATAAACGTCGTTTCCACAGGTCATTGCTTGGACGCCTTCGGCCAATGGAATTTTGGTGTGGATGCGCACCTTTGAGAAATCAGCGCTCAATAGCGAACCCATCATGTGGTTCAGATGAGCTGGCAAGGGCTGGCCCTTTGGGGAGTCTATTTTCTTTTGTCTACGAATATTCCGATTTCTGATAGGAGCGGCATTCATTTCTGGCAGCATAGCAAAAACACCTCGTTTAGTTTAAGGGGCTCAACGCCTCACTCCATTGTGACGCACCAGAATATCATCTGTGAATTTTTAAGGCCTTCATTTGAAATGCCAAATGAGCATGTGGCATGGATTGCAGTTTTTGCATCAAAAAATCAGCCTGGTCTCTCAATTGTACGTAAGAAAAAGAAGGCACTGTTCAAAGGGAGGTCATGATCGATGACGTTTGTACGTTTAACTTTATTTTTTTTGAGCATTTGCGTACCAATTGCCGCCCAGAGCATTGCCATTGTGGATGTCAATGTCATAGACGGCAATGGCGGGCAAATATCCACCGGAACGACCGTGCTCATTAGTGGGAATGTTATTGAGGCTATTGGCAAAGATGTGCCCATTCC
>JBNKOV010000463.1:0-4877 GCA_050294955.1 Holophagae bacterium | reverse complement strand
CATGGCGCTCATGGAGGGCGGCAACCTGATGTCGCGCATTGGGGACGGCATGCCTCTGCCGAGGGCCGTGAATATCATTCGCCAGATTGCAGGCGCTTTGGGCCACGCCCACAAGAAGAACATTATTCACAGAGACATCAAGCCGGACAACGTCATCTTTGATCACAACGACAAGCCCCATCTCGCCGATTTTGGCATTGCCAAAGGGGCGACATCCACCCAGCTCACCGCCACCCAGGTGATGTTGGGCACGCCTGCCTATATCAGCCCCGAACAGATCATGGCCGGCGAGGTTGGACCCCCAGCCGATCTTTACGCCCTGGGCGCCATGTTCTACCACATGATCACCGGCAGGGTCATGTTCCCAGGGGACGATCTGCTCTCAAGCATCGCGAGACATCTCAACGAGATACCGCCACGGCCTTCAGAGATGAAGCCAGGCGTTGAAGCCGCCGACGCCATTGTCATGAGGCTGATCTCCAAAAAACCAGAAGATCGACCTCAAACCGCGGAAGCGCTCATAAAGGAATTGGACGGCCTTTTTGACAAGTCCGGCGAGCCAACGCCCCAGCCTACCATTCCCCCGCCCATCCCAATGCAGGCTCCTACTGCCCACTCTCAGGTTACCCAAAACCATGTCACGCAAGACACCGAAGTGAAACGCAATACGGGCGTTGATCCCGCCACAGCCGAGACCACAGCCCTGCCCAGCATGGGCGCAGCCGTTACGACGCCTCAGAATCCTGAGGGGAAGAAAAAAGGGAAGGGCGGTTACATTGCCGTGGCTGCGGTTGCGGGGATGCTGATCCTCCTTTTAGTCCTGTGGTCTCCTTGGAAGCGCGAACCCGATCCCAACCTGGGAGGAGAACCCGTCGTTCAGGAGCCGGAAGCCACATCCGAAGAGCCGCCGGTAAAGAGCGCCGAAGCCGAGAAAGAGCGATTACGGATTGAACTCATTCAAAAAGAGTTGGCCAAGTTGGAGTTTGTCACAGTGCCCGCCGGACCCTTTAAAATGGGGAGCCGGATTAAGTTCATGGAAGACGAAAAGCCCGTTCACGATGTGGAGATATCCAGATTCAGCCTTTCACGAACGGAAACGCCTCAGTCCTTATGGGTTGCGGTTATGGGCGACAACCCGTCTTGTAATAAGGGCGACGAATTCCCGGTTGAGAATGTGTCCTGGGACCAGGTCCAGGTTTTCCTGAACCGCTTGGAGCAGGCCACAGGAGAGGCTTATCGACTGCCCACTGAAGCGGAATGGGAGTATGCCTGTAAGGCGGGGAAAACCGGGTTCATTGGCGCCATCCTCCAGTTCAGACCCCATAAAGAGGCGTGGTATCAGGACAACAGTGATTTTAAAACCAGAAAGAGCGCGCTTAAAGACGCCAACCCCTTTGGTTTATACGACATGTTGGGCAATGTTTGGGAGTGGTGTTCCGATTATTACAGCCCAACCTACTACAAAGACGAACCTGTTAAGGATCCCAAAGGCCCCGAAACAGGGGAAAAACGGGTCATTCGCGGCGGCGCTTGGAACTCACTGGGCAAAGACGTCCGCCCCACCAACCGTCATGCATCCGATCCCGCCAGCGGGGATTGCGCCATTGGGTTCCGCCTGGCCAAATAGTCCGCGCCAATCAGGTCCAATGAGGTTTGGGGTTCTTTTCAAGCATTTAGATAGACGTGTTTTAGCGAGGATGGGCCACCTGTGTGCGAGGCGTTGGTTGTCTATAATACAGGGCTGCTTCGTTGGGCTCTCTTTTTATGGACAGCAACCGGGTTGGGCTGAAAAAGTGACTGTGGTTTTTGGGGATCTTGGGTTGGGATGACGCTAATGGCTTGGGTTTATTCACATTTTTTGTTTCCTTTTCGGGCGGGTCGTGGTTGAATAGTCTCAATTCTTGTGATTGAGGCGGCCATGAGCGGTTTTAACGACGAACCCACAGTAGAAGACAAACTTACGCGCGACGCCATGGTGAAATCCCTGGGCGATGAAATAGCCCATTGCGCGCCGCCCAAGGTCTACGGTGTTCACGGTGAATGGGGTTCGGGCAAAACCAGCTTTCTCTATCAATTGCAGTTGTACCTTACCGGTTCATTTCCCCAAGCTATGGACAGGAAGGATGAAGCAGCCAATAATGATGTGGCCCGAGATTTGTGGGGCCATAGATGGAAACCCCGTGAAAAGGTAACGGTTATCTGGTTCGACGCCTGGCAATATCAGAATGAGAAAGCCCCTATTGTGGCTTTGCTTCAGGAAATTCGCCATCGTCTGCCCATGATGAAGAAGGTTTGGGACAAAGCGCTTAAAACCGGAACTGTCGCTCTTGAGAGCACGCTCATGAACTTGGATAGTCTGACCAAGATAATAGGGTTTAAGGTCTCTGAAATCAAGAAAGTTGGTGAATCCTACGAAAAGGAGCGCCACGCCTATCAATTACCGGGCCAGCAGATACGAGGATTGCTTGAGAAGGCCATCGAGCCTTTTGTGAAGGGCGGGGGTCGCATGGTGATCCTGGTGGATGATTTGGATCGTTGCGAACCCGAAGTGGCCTTTCGATTGCTGGAAGGCATTAAGATCTACCTCAATCTAAAGCATTTCGTGTTTGTGTTGGGCATGGACCAACGGATCATCGAGCGAGCCATCGCTCGATCATTGAGTCATATCCGCAGAGTGAGAGAACGGGAGCTGCTTGCGCGGGAGTATCTGGACAAAATCTGCCAGGATATTCGACAATTGACACTGGTGAAGGCGCCAGAAAACTATATCGCCGGTCTGTTTCCCAACCAAACCGGGCTGGCAGAGGAAGCGCTCGCCACAGTGAGCCATTACAAATTACTTCCCATGAACCCACGTAAAATCAAGACTTTCGCCGCTGTGCTGAAGCGATTTCTAAAAGTTCCGCCAACAGAGGATCTGGAGCTAATTGACCATACGCAATGCACGCGACGTTCCGGGATTTTGGTGTTGGCGGCTGCTCTGTATCATTTTCACCACAAAATATTCAAGCAATTGCAGGCTGATCTGTTTTTCTACGAGCAGGTTAGGGATTTTGCCAAAACCATGCGAAGCGAGCATATCGCCTTCGCTTCTTTGCGGCAGAATAAATCGACCCAACCCATAAACGAAAGCACGCCCACCCCGGAAAAGCCGCGCATGGACCTGAACATGCAATTCCCCCATCCCTCGGATGACGATGTATTTCGGGTCAGGCAGTTGGTCGTGGATCTGAGAAAAGTTGGGGATGACGAATGGGAGCGGTATTTATATAATCAGTTCTGACGCAGTCAGTTCTGACGCAGTCAGTTCTGACGCAGTCAGTTCTGGCGCAGTCCGTTCTGACGTCGTCAGTTCTGGCGTAGTCAGTTATGAGGGAGATTCATGCGAGACCCGGACATCCAAAACCTGAAACCCAAACCCCCGTTGCGGCAACAATTTGAGAATATCCGCAACAACCGCCTGCTCTTGAATTGGTTCGATGAGCTGGAGGGCTGGCATGGGTACATCCGGTTCCTGGGCATGCCGCAAATGAAGGACCTGACCGATGTTCCCATTGGCGATTTATATGTGGCCCCACGATTCGCTAAATCGCATATTTCCAGTGATGAGGATATCAAAAAATGGCCTGAAACCATTGAGTTTCTGAAACTCCTGCCCGAAAATCAAAGGCTGGTGTTATTGGGAGACCCCGGCTCAGGCAAGTCCACCCTTATCAACTGGATCACCATGAAACTGATCAAACCTCAGAACCGGAACTGGGAACAGGTTTTGGGTCAGTTGGTCCCCATTCCCATGATACTGCGAGATCTCCCCATAGACCGTGAAATTACCTGGGATAAATTATGGGAAGCATGGCTGAACCTGCCCCAAAATAAAAAGGTAAAAGACCGCTTTCCAATGGATTACTTGGAGCGGGGACAGGCACTGATTCTGCTGGACGGACTGGATGAATTGGGTGATATGAAGACCCGAAAAGCCCTGCGAAAGGCCATCTTTCACGGCATGTCCACCTATCCCCATTGCTATTGGTTAATTACCACCCGCATTGTGGGTTACGAGGAGGCGCCGGTCCATCTGCTGGAGGGGAATAAAGGGAGCCGCGATCATCAGGAGCAGGAAGGCCTGAACCCTTATATTTCCAAGGCCTATCTTGCACCCTTTAACGATTCCCAAATCGAGTCCTTTGCCTGGTCCTGGTATCAACGGCGTGAAGTACGGAGTTCCGAATCGGAGCGACACGCCCAAAGCCTGAACACCGCCATCCATGCCAATCCGGGAACGCTGAGATTGGCCCGTATCCCGAACCTGCTGACCATGATGGCGCTCATCTACCGTGTTCGCGCCCATTTGCCCAAAGGCCGGGTGGAGTTGTACAACGATATCTCCAGAGCCTATCTCCAATCCATTGACGAATACCGAGGTTTGGATACGCCAGCCTTTACCCTTGAACAGAAAATGCGGTGGCTGGCCAGGATCGGTTATGAAATGCAGCTCCAACGGGCGTCAGATAGCGCCAGACTAATCTTTCTTGAGGAGAATTCAAGCAGAGAAATTCTTGCAGACCGAGACAGTGTGCATGGCTGGTTGTCCAAGGAAATGCAGGACATGGGACTTGAGGGCGGCAAAGACGAAGCGGACGCCTTTTTGAACTATATCACCAGACGCAGCGGCCTGTTATTACCAAGAGGTCAGGACCGCTATGCCTTTATGCACCTGTCGTTTCAGGAGTATTTCGCGGCGGTCTGGTTGGAGGAGGAGTTGATATCGCCCTCCGGCATAAGCCAGTTAAGCGCATCTCTAAAAAAATGGATTAACCAAACCCCCTGGCGAGAAACCTTTGTTCTTTTATTTGAGAGATTAGCGGCCCGACGGGGTT
>JBNKOV010000462.1:0-4883 GCA_050294955.1 Holophagae bacterium | reverse complement strand
GCCGATATGCCCGCGGGCAGCAGGCCCATATGGGGCGTTTTGGCGTTGAGACTTTGACCGCGCATGTGCTCGATCCAGCGAACGCCCTTTAATAGCGCGGGTTTCATCTGCTCCAAAAGACGGGTGTCGTGATTGCGGCGCACGTGATTGACAAGGGTGACCATGGCCTGTCCGGCGCTGTCCCACTCCCCGTTTTGACTTCGGAAAAACCCGTCCCGCGTCTGGGTGGCCAGGTAACCCTTCATTTTTGCAGCGACCCTGCTCCCCATGCTCAGGTTCTCGAAAGCGGCCGCAATGAAGGCGCTGTCCCGAATCCAATGACTGTGATAGAAGAAGGTGCCCGGGGTGAAGTGGTCCTGATCATCGAAAACATGGAGGTGGTTCTTCACGGCGTGGAAAGCAGTCTCAAGTCGTTTGTCTGGAAGGGATAGGGTCATCCCTTGCTTATTTCGCTCCGTCCATTGGGTCCTCGTTCGACCCAGGGCCTCGGACACCACGTCCTTGTCCAAATTATGGAATTTCAGATTGGGCCGATTGGAGGTTTTGCCCAATATGCCAAAGCTATGGACGCTTTTCCGTTCTCCGGGCTCCAGGTGGAAGCGGTACTCCGCGACGCCGGAGAGGATGCCCGATTTGGAGACCCCTTGGATCTGGCGCGTGTTCGGAGCGTCGGTAAACAGGGGATCGCCCCGATGACGGTCGGATACGCGAACTTCGTGGGGTTCTTCCATCAACAGGAGCCCGGGCTTTCGGTTGACCCGCCAGAGTCGATTCTTAAATTTTATGCGGTTGATATGTCCAATGGTAAGTGAGTTATAGGGCCGAATGGCAATGCCCAGTGTGATGGAGACCGGGGTTTGAGCATGGTTGACGAGATGGTGGCTAAACTCAATAAGCTCTTCGCCATCGGCCTCCAGGGCCATGATTTTAGAGGTCCATGAGAGATGGTCTGAGACATGGTATTGGGTGATCACCCGAGGGTAGACGCCGCCCTCAAGTTGTTGGGCTATTCGACCACCCAAACGGGGCGGCAGAAAGTGCCTGTCCTCCATGCGCAGATAGGGAAACAGGCTCCAGCCGAAGGGCCACAGGGTGAGCATTCCGGCGGGGTCCACCATGATCTCCTTGCGGCTGTCGGCCAGGCCAAGGGAGGTCCAATTCCTCATGGACAGGTTGGCGGTCATCAGATTGACACCGGTGGGTATGAAGGCGGCGGTTTCGGGATCCTGTTGCCGCTCAAGCCACAGGGGCCAGACCCAGTCCGGGTTGCTCTGCACGGCCAGGGTGTTGTTGAGACCGGACAACAGCAAACTGAGGCCCTGCTCTATCAACTCGACCGGGAAAAAGACCGTGGCGGGACGGCCCAGATTGGCCAGACCCTCCATAAAGGCAATGAGATGTTCCTTGCCGGTCCACTTGAGATATTTTTTAAGAACCCATGCAAACAAACCGCGCTACCCCCGCGAACAGACCATCCACGGGATTGTTATGCTAACACGATTCCGGCCCGGTGAAAATGGGGTCCAAAAAGAGCATAGCCAACTGATATTATTGGCAATTAGCTGAGAATAGCGGGGCTGTGGAGAAACCTCACATCGCGGCCATATCATCCACTCAAAGATCTCATGATTTCCAGATGTGACCGGAACCTGGCCCTTGCAAATGGCTGGAACGCAACGAAAAAAGGCCTCCACAAGGGAGGCCTTTGGTAAGAGATGGGGGTCTGCTTCGGGTTATTTGCCCAAGGCGGACTTGATTTCCTGAGTGAGCGGGGCCAACACGTCTTCCCATTTTGCAATGATGCTGAGATCCGCATGCTTGTGGATGGGCGCGTCTGCGTCGGGGTTGATGGCGACAATGTACTTGGAGCCCAACATGCCGGTGAGGTGCTGGATGGCGCCGGAGATGCCCACTGCAAAGTAGATGTCGGGGGCAACCGTGTTGCCGGTTTGACCAATTTGCAGGTTATGAGCCACCCATTCCAGGTCGGTGACGGCCCGAGAAGCGCCCACAGCGCCGTTCATGAGGTTGCCCAGCGCGTGCAGATGAGAGAAGTTCTCGGCGGCTTTCATGCCGCGACCGCCGGATACGATGACCTTGGCTTCGTTCAGGGGAACGCCCTTGGTCTCTTCGCCAGCTTGAACTTTCTTGATGGTCGCCTTGCTGCTCAGGTCGCCTGCTGCGCCTTTGAAGTAGGAAACGGCTCTGTCGGAGGGAACCGGATCAAATGCGGTGGCGCGAACGCTTACGGTCTGGCATTGGCCGGTGACCGTAATGGATTCCTGAGTTACAAAACGGGCGTTGGAGACAATGCGAGAACCGGAGAGCTGACCGCCATCGGCGTTCAGGCTGACCACGTCCTGCAACAGACCGCCGCCAAAACCGGAAGCCATGTAAGCCGCCAGGTCGCGACCCAACTCATTGGCCACGCAAACCAGGAAGGCGGGCGCGGTGGAGAACAGGCCTTTCAAGCAGTTGGCGTACAGTTCCACGGTGGGGTGAGAGAAAGCGTCGGCTTCCAAAGCCACAACCCGATCCGCGCCGAAACCGCCAGCGCTGCCGCCAAGGGAGTCTGCGCTTTTTGCCAGAAGCAGCAGGGTTACCTGCTTGCCGTTGGCGTCGGCAATTTTGCGGGCTTGAGAAAGCGCCTGATGGGTGGACTTGCGAACAGATTTACCGTCGTGATCGCCAACAACCACCACATCGCCATCGAAGCTGAGCCCGGAAGCGTCGCCCCAGGAGATGGCGCCGCTGTCTGCAGAACCGCTGTCGTCGGAACCGCCGCTTGCAGCCAAAGCCTTGTCCTGATTCACCAGAATGTCCACGGCTTCTTTCGCCATTACAGCGCCGTCATCGCCTTCAACCTTGCGGTTCTTGCGTTCCGATTTTACCGGGTCGATATTGCTGATGGCCGTGCGAGAGGCAGCGCCGGAGAGGTCCAGACTGCCCGCGTCAACCGTTGTGCGGCTGAACTTCTTGGCCATCATCACGCCTTTCAAAGACGTGAAACGGGCGCTGTCCTTGCCGTTCAACCAGTCGGTGGTGCCGAACACGGCGGGCAGGGCTACATCAAACTCAATCTTGTCGTTGCCTTCAATGGTGACGCAGGAAACAACGCCGTCGCCCGCAGGCTTGATCTCAGTCACGCCGGAGTAATAGGGCAGCCCAAGTTTCTGGGCGACCGAAGGACCAACAATGCCGTGGGAGTAGTCCCAGGATTCACGACCGGCAAAAATCATGTCCGGTTTGTTTTCCAGCTTCTGGATCATGGCGGTGAGAATGTCTGCCACCTCAAAAGCGTCCTTCTCGTCGATATCTTCCATGTTCAAAGCATGCACGCCAAGAGTGCCGGGGTGCTTTTTGGGTTGGAACATGGCAATGGCGGATTGCTGGAGCGATTGTATTTCCTTGGTTTTCCCAACGGAAAGGATATCCGTGTGGATGGTGTCGGGATTTTCTTCCCCAAAGGTAATGGTGGCTTCAAGGCCAACCTCGCCATATTTCCCCATAATCTTTTTGGGGCCGGTCAGGACTTTGCCGTCTACGATTTCCATGGGTCCTTCGGTGTCGGCCATGGGTGATAGCAGGCAAGCAATGTTCAGTTTGCTCATTGAATAATCTCCTTAAAAAGGGTCTGCATGGGATATCATCGAAAAAAGCCAGGCAAACCTTTAGATCGGTGACTGGGTAGAAGTGGATCTTTGCGACGGCGCCAGTCTCGGTCAAAACGTGAAAAGATAGCATACCTTGCGCGAATACAGAACAAATATCTCAAGGCAGGTATAAGTAAACCATGATCTGTGGCTCCTGTAAAGGACAAAATGAACGGGTGTTCATTATTTCTGCCGCAAAGCGGCGTAGGGGTGTTTTCATTCCGCTGTTTTCCGCTTGTAGCTGATGAGCCACAGGTCTTTCCAGGTTATGCCGCCGTCGCTGGACTGCTGCCAGTCCCAGTTTAAGCTGTCCTTTTCGATGTTCTTGAAGACCATGCGACTGATCACTTTCTGGCCCGTCGCATTTTTTTGGACGGGGGTTCTCAATTCCATCTTTCCATCTTTGAAGGCGCCGGTAAAGACCAGGTAGCCGCCTTGATTGTCGATCCAGGTTTGTTGCCAGAGTTTGGTTTTGGGGTTGTAGACGGAATAGGATCTGCCCTTCAGGGGTCCGCCCTCGAAATTTTCTTCTACAATGCAGCTATCAAGCACTTTATGAACTTTATTGGTTCCCATTTTCACAGCGCCGTCGGCGCCCTTCCAGGAAACCTCCCATTCGCCCAGCCAGAAGTCGAACTGCTTGCCCTCGGGCAGATCGCAAGGCCTGGTTTTCTGTTGGGCCAACAGAGCTGCGGGCAGGAGAACAAGCAGGATAAGGTGGACTATTCGCATCGCGACCTCCGTATATTCCGACAGTTCAGCCTTTAGTATACCTCAAGTTTGCTCCAGAAACCGGGCGAGCTGCGCCACAACGGTCCCCAAATGACGGGACTCCCTGAAACGCCGAACATTCCGCGCCCATTTCTGGTAATCCCCGGGATTGATGAGGCCGGACAGGTCTTCCAGGCGGTGGACGTCAACGGCCAGGCCCTGTTCGTATTCCTGAACCCATTGGGCCATGACCTCCAGATAAGTTCCTGTGATGATGGGCAGTCCCGCTGCGAGATAGGTGTGCAACTTACCCGAAACAGTGACCTTGTGGGAGATTCCCTGTTGGGTGTCGGCCTTTGGCACCCCCAGCATGAGCCCAAAATCCTGTTCTGCGGCCAGTTTTTGGATGAGGGCTTCCCTGGGGAGCGCGGGATGGATGGCGAAAGGCGGCTCAAGGGCCAGATAATCGCTGTAGAGATTTTCCAGAGTAGTCTGATCCCGGGCGCTGCTCCAGGCCTG
>JBNKOV010000461.1:0-4891 GCA_050294955.1 Holophagae bacterium | reverse complement strand
ATAAAACGCATATAGGGAATGCCCACCGCCTGCACTTCCGGGTCGGCCACCAGGGCTGGGAACAGGTCTGGAATCAACCACCAGGCAATCAAGGTCAGAGGACAGCCTACAACAAAGGATAAAAATAAGCCTCCGTTCAGGGGAAGGCACAATACATCCTCCCGCTCTTCCCCCACCCGTCTGGCGGTAATAGCCTGAACCCCAACAGACAAACCGGCAATCAGGGCGAGCACCAGATTACTGGCAAACCCGCCAATGCCAACGGCTGCCAACGACGTTTCTCCCAGGAAACTGACCATGTAAGTGTCTACAAGGGTCAGGAAATTTGTGGAGATCATAGCCCCGATGATGGGAAGGGCCAGGGTGATAATGGTCTTTGCTCTTTCTCTTTCTATCAAGTGGGTATTTCCTTGAGGTCCGTTTCTCTATCTTCTATTTTGGCCAGGCAGCTCTCCAGACATTTCACCAGCTCGGTGATATGGGGCTTCTGCAGCATGGTTACATGATTGCCCGGAATGTCGATGATGTCAACGCCATCCGCATGGTCTCGCCAACCATACCCGTTCGCGTAAAATTCGACATCCCGCAACTGGTCATCCATTGCCCGGAACAGGGTGATTGTGCCGGGGTAGGGCTTCAGGTCGTAATTGTCGAATGCGCTGAGCAGGAACCGGGTGACCCAGTAAATCTGTTTCATCATGTCCCGCTCGAATTCAGACTCCATGGTCATGACGGTTTCCACTTTTTTCATGATCTCCACGAACTGCTCTTCCGGCGTTAATCCAGCCAGCTCCTCATGGGTCATGTGAAGGGGGATCTGGTAGCGTATGCTCAATTCATAGATGTAACCCAGAGCATGACGCGTCTCGGGCTCGTACTGTTCCTTAAATCCCTTGAACACAGATAAAGTGTCAACCATTAACAGCATGGCCACTTCCTCGCCCATATCCTTCAACTGATGAGCGATTTCAAGAGCAAACACGCCGCCTAGCGACCAGCCGCCAATATAATAAGGCCCTTGGGGTTGATGTTTGCGCATGACCGTAATGTACCATGCGGCCAGATCCTCCAATCTCATGCCATCCTGAGGCTGGGTACACTCAAAGGCAAAAAGCGGTCGATCTTTATCAAAGTACCTGGCCAGCTCTGTGTAGCTGAGCATGTGGCCGCCTACCGCATGTACAAAAAACAGAGGTGTTTTGGTTCCTGACCGTTTCAGACGAATGAGCGGCGTCGGCCTGGTGGCTTCCACCTCCTGGTGAATGAGTTGGGCAAAATCAGCCAGAACGGGATTCTCAAAGAGAGACGCCACGCTCAATTTCACCTTAAAGGCCTTATACACAGCCTCTAACACGGGCATGATGAGCAACGAGTGACCGCCCAGGTTGAAGAAATTATGGTTGCGGCCCACCGGGCTGACGCCCAACAGCTCTTCCCATATTCGCGCCAACTGGTATTCCTCGCCCGGTCTGGGCGCTTCCAACGGAGCGCTTCCCACAAAATCCGGCTCGGGCAACGCCTTCCGGTCTGCCTTCCCGTTGGGCGACAACGGCATTTTCTCCAGGTGGACGTAGACATTGGGGACCATGTACTCCGGAAGATGTTTCTTCAGGTAGAGCTTGAGCTCCTCGGGGTCCGGCTTTTGAGGAGCCGCCACATAAGCCGCCAGAACCTGACCCATATTGGGATGGTCCTTCACCAAAACCAGTGCTTGGGTGATCTCATCTCGTTCGTTGAGCAGGGCTTCTATTTCTCCAAGCTCAATGCGCAGGCCGCGCAATTTCACCTGGAAATCGATTCGTCCCATGAACTCAAGGGGTCCGGGCTCCTGGTTCTCCTCGCGGATGACCCTTACCAGATCGCCCGTTTTGTAGAGTCTTTGGCCTGGTTCCGTCGCGAAGGGATCAGGTATGAATTTTTCGGCAGTGAGCGCCGGTCTGAGGTGATATCCCCTGGCCAGGTTCACGCCGCCAATATGAAGTTCTCCAGCAACGCCCAATGGCGTGCATGCCAGATAGGGATCCAGGGTGTACAGTTGCGTATTGGCAATGGGATGCCCAATGGGCACGATCTGACTAGGATCGTTGGCGTTGGTTTCCCAGAAACTCACGTCCACAGCGGCTTCCGTAGGCCCGTACAAATTGTGCAGCTTTGTTTGGGGCAAGCATTTGTGAAAATCCACAACGCCCTGCCAGGGAAGGGCTTCCCCACTACAGAAAACCCGTCTGAGCACAGTGCATTGAGACGCAGAAGCGTCCGCCAGGAATGTGGTCAACATGCTGGGCACAAAATGCATGGTGGTCACATCCAACTCGGTTATGGCGGTACTCAAATAAGCCGGGTCCTTGTGCCCGCCGGGCTCAGCAACCACCAGCCCTGCGCCGTACATGAAGGACCAGAAAAACTCCCACACAGACACATCAAAACTGTAGGGCGTTTTCTGGAGGATGCGATCACTGGCCTCCAGGCGATAAGCGTCCTGCATCCATGCGATCCTGTTCAGAATGCTGCGGTGAGAGTTTACCACGCCCTTGGGTTTCCCCGTAGATCCAGAGGTGTAGATCATGTAGGCGGCGTTTTGCGGATTGTGCAGATGCGGTGGATTCGTCTGGGGATGATCGGCGAACATCGACCAGGTGGGATCAATGCAAACAACCTCATCTCCCTCTAAACCAAACTTTTCGGCAATACTTTGGTGGGTAAGCGTGAGGGCTACGCCTGCGTCTTGCATCATAAAGGTCAAGCGTTCCGTGGGCAGATCAGGATCCAAAGGAACATAAGCGCCACCGGCCTTCAATACGCCGTGAAGCGCGAGAACCATTTCCGGTGATCGCTCCAAGCAGACGCCCACAAGGCTATCAGGGCCAATGCCCCTGGAACGCAGGAACCAGGCCAATGCATTAACGCGCTGATTGAATTGTTGATAGGAAAAACTGAGACCGGTTGCATGATCGATGAGGGCCAGGGCCTGAGGCGTCTGCTCGGCCTGCCGCTCCATCAAGCCAATCATGCAGGTCTCTTCATAGGTTTTCGCCGTTTCGTTCCAGTTCTCCAACTGCGACGTTTCCTGGTTGGTTAGCATAGGAAGCCGAGCAGCCGGCTGACCGGGCTTCGCCAGTGCAATCTCCAACAACATGAGGTATCTCTGAGCCAGGACCTCAATGGTTCCAGGATTGAAGAGATCGGTATTGTATTCGATATGACCGAAGATCTGATCCTGATAATCGACCAGGCTCAGAGTGAGATCGAATGCTGCTCTCTTAACTTCCACATCCATGGTCTCCATGGACAAGCCCTTAGTTTCACGGCCTCTAGCAGGCGATTGAAATGCAAAAAGCACCTGGAAAAGCGGCGAGTGGCTGAGATCCCGTTCGGGTTGCAACTCTTCCACCAACCTCTCAAAGGGCATCACCTGATGCGCATAGGCGCCCAAGGCGGTTTCCTTTACTCTGCTGCATATGTCCATAAAGGTAGGCGCGCCGCTCAGATCGGTTCTTAGAACCAGCGTGTTGGCGAAGAACCCAATGAGCGGCTCCAGAGCGGTTCGGTTGCGGTGGGCAATCGTAGAGCCCACAACAATATCGGTCGTACCGCAATGTCTGGACAACAGGAGTTTAAATGCCGACAGCAATATCATAAACGGCGTCAGACCCTGCTGTCGTCCCAGGTCGCGAATTGCCAGGGTAACCTGCGGACCAAAAGTCAGCGGGCATCTGGCGCCTTGATAAGTCTGGCGAGCGGGCCTGGGCCGATCAAAGGGAAGATCGAGCACCGGGGGCGCGCCCTTCAGTTTGTCCTTCCAATAAGAGAGCTGTTCCTCGAAAAAGGGACCCGAGAGAAGGTTCCGTTCCCAAGCTGCAAAATCAACGAAATGAACAAACAAGGGCTCGGGTTTGCCCAGGTTCTCATCATCCCCGTCTTCCAGATTATAGAACTGGGCCATCTCGTTAAAGAACACGCCTAAAGACCAGCCGTCAGATATGATGTGATGCATCGTCAAGATAAGCGCGTGTTCATCGTCCTTCAGTTTGAGTAAATTTAAACGGAATAAGGGAGGCTGGGCCAAATTGAAAGGCGTCTCCCATTCCAGTTTTGCAAGGGAATGCACCTCAGCCAACGCCTGGTCTTCGGGCATGGAAGACAGATCATGCAATGTGAGGGGCGTATCCATTTCCGGGAGAATCACCACCCGGGGCAAGCCTTTCTCAACGACAAATCGCATGCGCAGGGATTCGTGTCTGCCGATTATGGTCTGAATACTGCGGCCAAGGGCGTCAACGTTCAAATGTCCTCGCAACCTCATACAACCGCCAATCAAGTAGGCGCTGCTTTCAGGAATCAACTGATCCAAGAACCAAAGCCGTTGTTGGGTATAAGACAGGGCCATTTTTTCCGACCTTGCAATGGGGGCAAGGGGTGGGATTTCATACCCGGACCTGACTTCTCGCAGGGTTGAGATCTTCTCCACCAGGCCGCTGATTGTGGGCGCGGAGAAAAGATCCTTCAACTGCATGTCCACCTTAAAGGCGTCTCGAATCCTTGCCAGGACACGGGTCGCCAACAGGGAATGGCCGCCCAGTTCAAAGAAACTCTGATGCACGCCGACATCCGCCACATCCAACACGCCACGCCAGATATCGGCCAGAATATGTTCTTCCTCTGTGCGAGGCGCGGTGGGCAGTTTCGAGAGATCTTCCTGCCCTTGATCGGGCTCCGGCAAGGCGGCCCGATCGAGCTTCTTGTTTTCTGAAAGCGGCAAACTGTCCAAGAAAAGGATGGCCGTGGGAACCATGTACTCGGGCACCCGTTCCTTGAGGAAAACACGCAGATCATGGGCTTTTAAAAGGCGTCCGTCAACCAGGATCACATAGGCGGCCAGACGGTGATCTTC
>JBNKOV010000460.1:0-4901 GCA_050294955.1 Holophagae bacterium | reverse complement strand
CTTAATTCGAGCCAATTGGACCTCAATATCAGACAGTCGGGAAGAAGCCTGCTCCTCAGCCAATGCCTTGGCCTGTTGCGCCATTGCCAAAGCCTCCTTCCAGTTCCCAACCGCTTCCAGGGCACTAGCCGTTTCACTAAAGGCGAAAGCAGAAGTGGGCCGGTAGATAAGCCAGCGTTTGTACAGGCTTATAGCTTCATCAGCCCTACCTGATCGTAACATACGCCGGCCTGTACCTCGCAAACAGTCCCCGCTATTCCATCGGTCCCCTCGTGGTAGAATGACAAACCCATATTTCCTACTCAGTTCGTGGTAGTATCCGTCAATCTTCTCCAGAACCTTTCCTTCATATTGGTCAAAACGCCGAAAGTCCCTACCCCATAACTCTGCAGGAAAAATATACGAAATAGCCGTGGTCAGTGATGGCAGCCAGGATGCGTAATGACCCTCGTTGGAAAGCAATGTAGCCTTTCTCCTATCAGGATGTTTTCCCAAACCGCCCAGACGTCGGTTGAATTCATCCAATAGCTTCCGTTCTTTCGAGCCCTCCGGCGCATCGCTGTCACCAGAAAAAACGTATAAACTCGCCGTATCATTCGGGTTTTCCTTCAAATGGGCTTCAAAGGCGTCGATAAAGGTTTCTCCCTTTTTATAGCCCATCCCCAGCATATCTGCGCTGGCCACGGTGATATGATGGTGGAAAAGGCCTGGATATTTTAAAAATGCATGAAACAAGGGCACAGCCCCGGACGAAGCGCCAATTCCAATGCGGTAATCCTCCAATTTGTAACGATTGCTTAGGAGGGGAAGCAACTCCTCTTTGAAAAATTTCGCGAACAGGTCAGGATCGGCCCCATACTCCAATCGATCCATGCCGGCACCCCACATGCCATTTGCAAAAATATCTGGCGCGTGATGCCTCGTTTTTGGGAAACTGACTACCAGGGATTCTGGCATCCGCTCCACGCTCCCCAAATGGTCGATGACACCCGCAGTGAGGTGGAAGAACTGATCGCCAAAAATCACAACCAGCGGATACCGCCGCTCTGCGTGGGTGAGATCATGGCTCTGAGGCGCAAAGATATTCACAGTGGTCTCTCCGATGAACCGAGACGAAATCGTCTTCTGTTGACCATAGACCAACGGCTTCATCTCTTTGTCCCATTCGCCGCACCACCCGACCAAGCCAGGAACAAGAAAAGAAATCACCAAGAACAAATCCCTATACAATCCCATG
The DNA here is from genome assembly GCA_050294955.1 of Holophagae bacterium. Classification (GTDB taxonomy): domain Bacteria; phylum Acidobacteriota; class Holophagae; order Acanthopleuribacterales; family Acanthopleuribacteraceae; genus JBNKOV01. The sequence goes on along the minus strand of JBNKOV010000460.1, from coordinate 3,664 downwards.
TAGCCTCCATAACATCCCGCACAAATGCATTAGCGCAGTATATAAGGGAGGTGGGCTGAAAGGGTGTAAATCCTTGGGAAATATTGCCAATTGTTAAAGAAGGGGCCAAAAGTTTCCCCGCCCATAGGCAGCGCAGGGGAGCTGAATTACCGCTTGGCGTTAGCATCCGAAGTCTATCCGCTCCATAGCCTCTTCCTAATTCTTCACACCTCGGGTCATGAACCGTTTTCCTGGCGGGCCGGGCAGGTTCTCAACAATCAGTCCTGCCGCCTTCAAACCACGCTTAAAAGCGCCCTGAGCGCAGTAGGTGACCAACATCCCACCGGCCCTCAACAACGCCGCGCATTTTTCCAAATTGCCAGCGTCCCAGACTTCCGATTGCTTGTTGGGCGCAAAGGCGTCGAAATAAATGAGGTCAAAAGAACCGGGTTGATCAGTGTAATCCTCTAGACGCTGTTTCGTCTTGCGAAGGGTAAAGGCCCCAAACGCCACATCCTCTTCCCATGGCGAATGATGAAGGGCGCTCAAAATCTCACTGGCCTGATCCCCGTTAGGAAGAAGATCGCCGTAGTTCAATTCGCCGGCCATGTCAGGTGGTATGGGATAGGGCTCCAGGGAAACGGCGCGCACCTTCAGCTCCGGAATTCGCTCCGCCTCCAGGGCAGTCAACAACATATTCAAACCCGTGCCGAAGCCCACTTCAAGCAACCGAACCTCTTTTTTTCCAGCGTTAATCACCGCCTTCAAGCCCATATCAATGAAGACATGAAGACTCTCATTAATCGCGCCGTGGTGGGAGTGATAGGTTTCATCCAAATCGGCTCGATAGAGCGTATGCGAACCGTCCCCGGTCTTTTTAAACTGAATTTGCGAGGGTTGAACCATGGCTTTCTCCTTGAAAAACTCCTTGAATATTGAATCCATTTCGACCGGAGGGTCGATTGGGCATTGATTCACGGCCCTATGGCTAATACAATAGCATGTTGGGCCTTATCACGGTATAGTGGCGTCATCTGCTTCAAACCGCCGGTTGGGACAATTTTTGGGGAGTTTATTGATGATTAAAACAGATCAGTTCAGAAAAAAGTTAAAGATTGAAATCGACGGCGACCCGTGGATCATGCTTGATGTAGATTTTGTAAGACCGGGCAAAGGCCAGGGCTTTGTGCGCACCAAACTGCGCAACCTGATTTCCGGCAACGTTGTAGAGCGCACCTTTAAATCCAACGAAGTAGCAAACCCTGCTGCAGTGGATGATCGTGAAATGCAATTTCTCTACGAAGATCCCTCTGGTTACACCTTCATGAACAACCAGACCTACGATCAGGTTACTCTTTCCGCGGAGATTTTGGGTGATTGCGTAAACTACTTATACGATGGGCTTAATTGCAATATCTCGTTTTTTAATGACGTCCCCATTGGCTGCGAACTGCCCAACTTTGTCGAGCTGGAAGTAACCGAATGCGAGCCAGGCGTTAAAGGCAACTCTGCCCAGAACGCGCTGAAACCCGCAGTTGTCAGCACAGGCTATCGCTTGAACGTGCCTCTTTTCCTGGAACAGAACACCTGGATTAAAGTAGACACACGCACAGGCGCCTACGCGGAACGGGTGAAAAGACCCGAAGGCCGTTAATGGCGCCGCGACATATCCAGACCTTCAAAAGCCGCATATCTATTGCGGCTTTTTTATCTTCGGGCAGAGGGTTGGTGGCCGGTTTTAAACAGGCCAACTCTCACCTTTTACGGGACAGCTCAGGCTCCTGTCACCTGCCTGAAAGAATATTAAGTGAATTAAAAACAGATAGTTCATACTGGCTATCCGTTGCCTTTCACAACGAAAAGCAAGGCGACCTCATCTACTGTCAACCCGTAACGCCATCTCATGAGGTTCTGCGGCTCCAAGACCATTACGACCGTTTTAAAACCCGCTGGGAAATCCACCAGCAAATACGAGCCTTTTTCCTGTCCAATGGTTTCCTTGAAGTAGACACGCCGCTTCGAACCATATGTCCCGGCATGGAACCTTATCTGGATAGTTTCGAGACAGATGGAAAATACTTGCGCACCTCTCCCGAACTCCATATGAAACGGCTTTTGGCAGGTGGATACGACAAGATATTCCAAATGGGGCCATGTTTCCGCGCAGGAGACGTGGGCAGCGTCCACCGGGAAGAGTTCCACATGCTGGAATGGTACCGGGCCTTTGCGGATCTGGACCATCTTATTGACGACGTACACCATCTGCTGACCCATCTTGCCGGCTATTCAACCAATCCGGGGTATTTCCGGGAGTTGCCTGAAATCGTCACCTGCGAATCGCTGTTTCACCAATTCCTGGACCTCAAGCTCAAAAGCGAGGAGACCCATCATCTCAAAAGCGCCTTAAAGGAGCGCAACATCCCCCACGATGACGAAGATGACTGGGACACGCTCTACTTTCTGCTCTTTTTAAACTTTATAGAACCCCATCTTGGAAAAGAGCGGCCCACCATTGTCATCAACTACCCTGCCAGCCAGGCGGCTCTCGCCAAAAAGGCCCCGCCATCCCAAGGCGGTTTGGATTATTGCTATCGCTTCGAAGTTTATGCCCAGGGCATGGAGTTGGCTAACGCCTTTTACGAGTTGACTGATCCCGAGACCCAGGAGAAACGCTTCCAAAAAGACCGCCAGGAGCGCAAGAATCTGGGAAAAACCGCCTACCCCATTGACCGAGAATTCATAGCAGCCCTGGAAAGCGGCATCCCCCCATCCGCAGGCATTGCCCTGGGCGTAGACAGATTGGTCGCCGCCCTGTTGGGCAAACCCCTTTTGGCCGATATTCTGCCCTTTGGATGAATGGCGCGTCTAAAATCCAGATCCTCGAACACCCTATAAATATAGGATTTTACTCCATATCTCTGGCTCTTTGGCCTCAACCGTCGTAAGATGAGGTTAGATTTTGAGGAAAGGTGATCCATCCATGGCCCCAGTTAAAATAGCAATCGTAGAAGATGACAACAGCATTCGAGAAAATATAACCGAGTTCCTTAACAGCCAGAGTGATTATGAATGCGTCATCAGCGCCTCTTCCCTGGAGCAGTATTTCGAAAAGGCAGCCACTGCGCCAGCCCAAGATGTCATCCTTATGGACGTGGGCCTTCCCGGCATGACCGGCATTGAAGGAACCCGTATCATAAAAGAAGAATCGCCCGAAACCGACATTGTCATCTTCACCGTCTATGAAGAGCCCAAGCGAATCTTTGACGCCTTATGCGCTGGCGCCTCGGGCTACCTGCTCAAAAGCACCCCCTTCCGAGAGTTGTTGACCTATTTGGAAACCCTTCGCATGGGCGGCGCGCCCATGTCCCCTAGAATCGCCTACCATGTGGTTCAATATTTTCAGCCCAAAAAGAAGCCTTCCAAAGACTCGCCCCTCTCAGAGCGCGAAGCCGAAGTGGTTGCCGCATTGGTAGATGGATTAAGCTACAAAGAGGTTGCTGAACGTCTATTTATCTCCATTGGCACCGTGTATTCTCACATCAAAAACATCTACAAAAAGCTGCATGTCCACTCGAAGGCCGAGCTGATAAAAAAATCTTATCAGGGTCAGCTTTAAGAAAACCTGTATTTGCAACTCAATCCACGGTATGAGCCGCAACAGAAAATATGGACGTTCTGCTTGTCT
>JBNKOV010000459.1:0-4905 GCA_050294955.1 Holophagae bacterium | reverse complement strand
CTGCTTTCATGGAAACGTTGGCTTCCGTGCGACGGGCAACCAACACGCATTCCACGCAGGACAAGCCCTCAATAGCGCGATCCACCACCGATTTAAGCTCTAATCGTCTACCGCCTCGCCATCCCTCGTTGGCGGTTACCACCATTTTGGCGTTGCAATCTAAAATGCGGTCTCGCAGGGCGTCCGCGGAGAAACCGGCAAATACAATGGAGTGAACGGCGCCAATGCGAGCGCAGGCCAGCATGAGGAAGGCCAGTTCGGGAATCATGGGCAGGTAGACGCAAACCCGATCTCCCTTCTTCACTCCATGCGCCTTGAGCACGTTGGCCATGCGGCAAACTTCCGAATGAAGCTCGCGATAGGTAATATTCCGGCCATCGGCAGGGTTGTCGGCTTCCCAAATAATAGCGACCTCATCACCCCGATCCTTTAAATGCCGATCGATGCAATTGTGGGAAATATTCAGCCGCCCGCCAGAGAACCAGCTGATATTGGATTCTTTAAAATCCCAATTCAAGACCTCGCTCCAGGGGTGAAACCAATCGAGCCTTTTGGCCTGCTCGCCCCAAAAACCTTCCGGGTCCTGCACCGATGCATTGTACATTTCCTGGTAAGCGTCCATGCCCTTAATCTGGGCTCGCTCCAAGGTAACGTCCAACACCGGATAAACTTTTGAATCTGCTTGATCTGTCATAATCCCATCCTCAAAAAAGGAGTTTTCCTGGTAGGTTCTATTCTGAGGGTCGAAAGGAAATTAGGCAAGTATTAATTGGACTTCACGTCTTCAAAAAACGACGTTCCTGGAAATATACCCATTTAGACAAAGGCTGCCCTTACGCCAAACAGGCCTCTAAATACTTGGGTTGTCCAAACGCTTTGCCCAAAACGGCCCCTAGCGCTTAACCAAACTCAGAATTTTGTGGGCCATCATGTTAATGGGAAGCTGCAATTCCACAGCGCCAATTTCATACGCTTCTTTAGGCATGCCATAAACCACGCAAGTTTCCTGATCCTGACCCAATGTGCGCGCCCCTGCGTTCCTCATTGCCAAAAGTCCGCCCGCCCCGTCTCGGCCCATTCCCGTAAGAATTACGCCAACGGAATTAGAACCAACCTGTTGGGCTACGGAATTGAAGAGTTTTTCAGCCGAGGGACAATGGCCGCATACCGGCGGCCCAGCCTGGCAAACCGCCTCATAGATACCGCCCCTTCGATGAACCTCCAGGTGCTTATCTCCCGAGGCGATTAACACCCGGCCCTGCATGACCCGATCGCCAGATTCGGCCTCTTTTACAACCGGCGCGCACTGAGAATTCAGGCGGTCGGCAAACATTTTTGTGAAGCCGGGCGGCATATGCTGCACAATCACAATGCCAGGCGTATTGGCTGGCAACTCTAGAAGAATGGCGCGAATGGCTTCAGTGCCGCCGGTGGAGGCCGCAATAGCAATAACTTTGTCGGTGGATTCCGCGAGAGCCTTTGCTTGAGATGGCGGTTTAACAATGCGCTTGTTTTTCCAGTGGCTTACGTTCGCCATGCTGGCAATCTTCACCTTGGTTCTAATGGCGTGCATCAATTGCTGGAGGCCGTTTTTGACATCCGATGTGGGTTTGGCGACCACGTCTACCGCGCCTGCTTCAAGAGCCTCCATGGTGATGCGCTTTCCTCGTTGAGTCAAGGCGCTCACCATCACAACGGGAAGCGGAAATTGGGGCATGAGCTTGCGCAGAAATTCAACGCCGTCCATGCGCGGCATTTCCACATCGAGAGTCATCACGTCTGGTTTGTGACGAACAATCATATCGCGAGCCTGGTAGGGATCAGCGGCAGCGCCAACGACCTGGATCCCCGGATCTTGAGACAAACCCTGGGTAAGAATTTGCCTGATAAGTGCCGAGTCATCCACGACAAGAACTTTTATTTCACTCATATGCCACCTACCTTGCAATAGACTGCCGGCTTGATGTACTGAACGCCCGGAGTATCCCTGGAAATGGACTCGGAATGCCCTACAAACAGGTAACCGCCCGGGCGCAAAGACTGTAATAGCATTTTGATAACATGTTGCTTGGTAGGCTGATCGAAGTAAATCATCACATTGCGACAAAATATGACGTCAAAAGGCTTTCGGAAGGGATATACTCGATTGATAAGGTTGAACCGCCGGTAGGTCACTTCTCTCATTAACTCTTTGCGAACCTGCCAGAGCCCTTGGGTAATTTCTTGAAAATACGTGTTTCTAAAGCCTCTTGGAAGAGGCTTCACCTGTTCTTCCGTATAGCAACCCCGTCTGGCCTGCTCCAGGGCTCTGTGTGAAATGTCTGTTGCAAGAACGCCCGCGTCCCACTTGATATAGTCTTTCCCAAAATACCGCATGAGCAACATCGCCAACATATACGGCTCTTCCCCAGTGGATGCCGCGGCGCACCAGACGCGGATATCCCAATCCATGGCGTTTTTATGGTAAGCCGCTATTTGAGGCAAGGCCGTTTGAGAGAAGTAGGTAAAATGGTCCGGCTCTCGGTTGAAGAAGGTGTAGTTGGTTGTAATGCGATTGGCCAATTCTGAAAAAGCCTCATCACAGCCTTCTTTTATGAGATGGTCGTAGAATTTCTTAAAATTCGAGAAACCCTGTTGGCGCAACCACTGCTGCAAACGCCTCACAAGCAAAGAACGCTTTGCATCTGTGAGATGAATGCCAAAGTGCTTATATATGAGATCCTTGAAGAGTCTGAATTCCTGATCCGTTATCTGAAGGCCGGGATCTTCTCCAAAGGAGTCTGGCAGTTTAAATTCCATGGGCTCATTACCTTGCCTCTGCGGCTAGAGAGGGATACCAATCCGAAGCCCGGATATGATTCATCCAGGCGACAGCGCTCTCTCCAGTTCCACTGTTGAACAATACTTTTCGTCCCCTGTCTCCGCCAACTTCGGCCAGCTTCAGCTTAAGCCCCTCTCTCTTAAGAATTTCTACGCCCACTTCTACGTTTTCTTTATGTAGATCGGGAACATAGCCACCCATGCTGGGGTCTACTGCGCCGCCAAATAGCTGCGCTTCCATATGCTCTTTCCTGGAGCCGTAGGTCATCAATTGACGAGCCAGCCATACAATAGCAGGAGCGGCGAAAAAAGCATTGGACACATGTCCGGGTTGACGATAAGGCCGGGTATAATGGGCCATGCCTCCAATTTTCAGGTGATGGTCAAACAATGTGACAGCCACGCCAGCGCCAACGACAGTCCAAAGTCGGACCTGTTGCCTGGCTACAAACCCAAACCCAGGCTTGATGAAATTCTTTTCCGGTTCAGCCCTTGTGCAATAATATCGGTGCATTTTACGCCCCATTTGTCTTCAGCCCGCTACCGGCAGGTACTCAAAAACCGGATTGAGGCTTAATTCGATTATCGCACGCTTTGGGCGCAAATCAAACCCAATTAAAGCTCCAAGACCACAAAAATTGTTTTTTTTCGCTATTTCACTATGCCACCACATATTGTGGCCACCTTCAAAAGCACCACAATAAACATATTTTCAGTGTTTGCAATAGACTTATTCCAACAAAAAAACGAACCTGCGCATTCCCGCAGGTCCGGTCTTTTAACTATGGCTTAATCCCTAGTTCTTCAAGAGAATCTCTTCAAAGAGACTGGCTGCGCCTTCGTATTCTATTTGGCCCAGCCAGAATAAGGCCTGCTTCCTGACTTCTGGATGTTTGTGGTTGCGGGCCAACTCGGTCAGTTTTCTGCCGGCCTCATCCTTGGGTAACTGACTCAAGGCAAAGACTGCGTGGGTTTTAACCTCAATATCCGGATCGTTTTCAATGGCCTCGCTCAAGGCCTCTGAAGCCTTTTCACCGGCTTTTTGGCCAAGCCAGAACAAGGCCTTGCTTCTCACTTTTCCCGTGGGGTGATTTTTAGCCAGGTCAAGAAGACGCACAATGCCATCCTCTCCTTCCAACTGACTGAGGGTAAGCATCGCCTTTTCAAGCAGTTCCCCTCCTGGCTGATCATTGAGAATCTGGTCGATCATTTTGAAAACGGCTGGATGCTGCTCTTGCCCAAGCCAGAAGAGGGCCTGGCCCCTGAGGTCGTCATCTCGCCCATTTTCAACCAGATCGATAAGTCTGGATATGCCGCCTTCATTGGGGATTTGGGTCAAGGTGAACACCAAATGATCGGCTTCTGATCCAGTGGCGGCCTGAAGTTTTTCGTCGATCATGGCCAATACGTCATCACCGCCATCCTGGGCCAACCAGAACAAGGCTTGATTTCTTACTTTTTTACTTTCATCTTCTCTGGCCATTTGGAAAAGACCGGATCTAGCTTCCGGAACCTTGCTGGTATGCAGACCAAAAGTGATATGCTCTCGAAAATCGGCATTGGGATCATTAAAGGCGCGTTCTATCAGAATCTCGTAGCCGACACGGCCCCGGGCGTGGCCCAACCAGAAGACAGCATGTTGGCGAACATCCATATCGTTGCCGTCTGCCAGGAACTCCTGCAACACAGAATCGGCCATTTCGTGGTCGTGGAGCGCTGTTGCAGACAACGCCTCATGCATGATGGGGCCTCGTGTTATGGTGCTTAAAAACTCAATACTTTCAACCATATCCACATCGTTTATAAGAGTTACCGCTTCTCCCGCAGCATCGATTTGGCAATGATCAGAGACCAACTCCAGGCGGCTGATCTCACCTCTTTCCGCCTTCAAAAATATGGTTAAGTACTGTGCTGCATTCGCATGTTTGTTCATTCCCGTGTAGGTTCTCCGTTTTTTGCCGTCAAGAGAACAAACGCAAGTATCCCCATCATCGTCATAACAGCCCCAGCTCATGCCTGATACGATGGGAACAGACCAGGCCGCCCATGAGCCGTCCCGCAAAGCGGTGTTAATTTGTCGATCCA
>JBNKOV010000458.1:0-4911 GCA_050294955.1 Holophagae bacterium | reverse complement strand
TTTAGTTGACCCTGCATCATCCATGCGCCTAACTGGGTGAGTGCTTCATTGGCGCGAGACATATAGTCCATCACAATAAACCCTTCCATGCGCGCTCTTTGAGCCAACAGGTTTATAAGATTGGTTGGCCCGGGAACCGGTTCAGTCGCATTGTATTGTGAGATCATGCCGCAAATGGAAATACGACCTTTAAAATTAATGCGCCCCAAGGCTTCGTTTAAAATGTCGCCGCCTACATTGTCGAAATAAATGTCGATGCCTTTTGGACAATGCTTTTTCAGAGCGTCATGAATATTCTCGGTTTTATAGTTGATAGCGGCGTCAAATCCCAGTTCATCTTTAATCCATTGACACTTTTCGTCTGTGCCTGCAATGCCCACCACGCGACATCCCTTGATTTTCCCAATCTGGCCCACCAACGAACCCACGGCGCCAGCAGCGCCGGACACAACAAGGGTCTCCCCTTCTTGAGGATCCGTGATGTCCAAGAGTCCAAAATAGGCGGTTATGCCTACCATGCCAAGGGCGCCCAGAAATGTCGTGAGCGGCAAGCCCAGTGGTGGAACCACACGCATGCCTTCACCGTCTGAAAGAAGGTAGTCTTGCCAGCCAATGAGACCAGTAACATGATCACCCACATTAAATTTCTCGTTATTCGAGGCTTCCACCACGCCAATGCCAAGACCACGCATGACATCCCCAATTTCAACCGGCTCTACATAAGACTTCCGATCCGTAATCCAACCACGGTTTGCAGGGTCCAGTGAAAGATAGATGTTTCGCACCAGGATCTGACCCGGCCCGGGCTGATTCACGGCCTCTTGAGTCATTTTAAAATCGCCCTCTTTGATAAGACCTTCAGGACGCGCCGCCAATCGCCATTGTCGATTTACTTTTTCTGTCATCATGTTTCTCCTCTCAGGATGTTCATCATGGCACTTATCCTAGCATGGAATGGAGAAAAGCGGGCGTTTGAATTCGCTGGGACCGGATGAAGAATCCATTCTCGATTTAGGCTGCCCAAAACCTCATTTTCTCCCGGCGTCCACCAACACCACCGCCATTGCTTCAGCCGGAGAATCAAAGGCAAACGCAATATTTTTTGGGCACTTCCGAACATTCAGGAGATCCCTGCCGCTGTCTGAGCAACTTACCATCGCCCATGGCCCCCATTCCCCAGGCATGTTGGTTTCTGGCCCTCCTCCATGTCAGGTTTTCCCTACAGGGTCCACCTATTGCGCGCTGGGAAAGGGCCTATTTTAGAATTTCTCATTTGCCCAAAGCCCGCTTTACGTTAAAGTGGGCATGCCCGAGTAATGTGGGGAGGTTTTAAAGGGTGGTCTTAAAAAATCCAGTTTTTCATGTGGTCATCCTTCTAATCGCCCTCAACTGTGAGTTATATGCCTGGCAGACGCCTTTGCAGGAACGATTTGACGAGAAGGTTCAGGACTTCGCCTTCATTCTCCCCCAACTCAAAGGAGTGGAGGGCGTTCCGGGAACTGGGCTGCGCGCGGAGGAATGTGGGACCTGCCACACCCATATCTACGAGGAATGGAAGGCCTCCACCCATGCCAGCGCACTGGCCGATATTCAGTTTCAAGGTGAGCTCGCCAAACCGGATTCTCCGAAATGGCTCTGTCTCAATTGCCACATCCCCATTCAAAACCAACGGAGTTATAGGGTAACAGGCCTTGAGAATGGCGATCCACTGAAACCGGTTAAGCAAGACAACCCCCATTTCGATCCCAAACTCCAAGCCGAGGCGGTTACTTGCGCGGTTTGCCATGTGCGACCCGACGACCAGGGGAAAAGCGTCATTATCGGCGCGATTGGCAGTAGCTTTGCGCCCCACCCGGTGAAACGAGACCCCCAATTTGTTCGTAATATTTGCATGAGGTGCCATAACCCACGAGGCGAGGCGCTTACACCCAACCTGACTTGCTGGTTTCACACCTATGATGAACTGAAAAATGCTGAGGATCCCGATTTGGACAGCAAGGATTGCGCTAGCTGCCACATGCCCATGTCTCACAGAAAAACCGTGCCTGCTTATGACCACCTGCCCATTAGACAGGGTCATCAACATCATTGGACAGGATCGGGCGTGCCAAAAACCTATGGGGCCTATGACACGCTTCTAGATAGAGGCTACATTCCTGGCTTAAACATTTCGGTTCAATCACCAGAAGCCCCTGTTATTCTCCTTGAAAACAAAAACGCGGGCCATTGGCTGCCAACGGGTGATCCCGAGCGTTTTATTCTGGTTATCGTCCGGCTCTGGGATAAGAATGATCATATTTTGGAGAGCAGAAAACTGCGTATCGGCCAGGAATGGGAATGGAACCCAGCAAAGAAGTTGGGGGACAATCGACTGAAACACGGTGAAAAAAGGACGTGGCGACCACAGCTTGCTCCCCTTAACAAAAGGGCCAAACGCCTCACCGTTGAAGCGCTGCACGTCCGACTTTCCACAAAGAACGCCGTTTGGCTGATGAAGGCCGGACCTATTCGAGAAGATTACCTGCCCAACGGCTCAAAACTGGTTGCCCAAGCTCATCGTTATTATCCGTTTGCCTCATATATCTTCAAGGAAGACATAAACTTAAGCACAGGAGAAAGGAAGGTTGCATCACCGCAACAACTCATAGAGCTTTCAAAACAAGAACAGAACAAACCCATGAATGAGCGTGATTACTGAATCCTGCCATTTTCGTCTATAATCCGGGCGTATTCCATCACCCGAGCTTCACAAGAGAATCGCTCCAACAACCTCTTTTCGGCGGATGAGGTCAAGGCGTTCAATTGTTCTGGCGGCATGTGGCGCAAGTGATCAATCTCTTGAGCCAGGCTATTGGGATCATTTGCTTTAAATTTAAGACCCGTAATGCCATGTTCCACAATTTCAGACGAACCGCCCTCATCGGGAACGAGCACGGGAATCCTCGCCGCCATGGCCTCTAAAATAACCAGCCCAAATGGCTCATCTCCACAGAGATGCACCAAGAAGTCAAATTGGGCCACCTGGTTGTTCAGATCTTCAGCAAAGCCGGGAAGAGAGATATTCAAGTTGTTTTTTTCAGCCCGCGCTCGCAGTCTTTTTTGCATGCCGCCTTTACCAAAAATGGTAAAAACACAGTGGTTAAGGCTTGGATATTTCTCCACTGCCTCAAACAGCAAATCGACTCTTTTACCAGGAATGATACGAGAAACCACCAGGCCTCGTTTCAACGGACCGGTTTTGAATGGCGCTTTTTTGCGAATGCCATCCCTGGTCTGCCGGCTTAGGAAATTGCCAACAACTCGAATTTTAGATTCTTTGACGCCATATTGTAATAGCTTCCCCTTCACGAAAAGCGAGACGCCAACCTGCACCAGGTTAAAATAGTTCAAGTACTTTTTTCGACCATAGCTCAACTGGTCGCCCGCCCCGCCATGAACCAGATGCAAATGAGCGATCTTCCTCCGTAGTACCATGTTCAACGGGGCAAACACCAGAGCATGGCTAATTGCAGTGGACATGAGCACCATGGAAGAATATCTTTTAAGCAACTTAAACAATGCCATGCTGAGGGAGAGAACTCCGGAGAACTGGACGACGCGAATCCCTCTTTTTTCGGCTTCATTCACCAGCGGTCCGGGCGGACATAGGATTATTGGATGGTATTGACTTTTAAAACCTTCTAGAGTCTCCATAGCCATTCGCTCAGTGCCATAAAGGCCAGAACAGTGAAGCACATATACCATGGGAGTCATTTCGCTGTTCCATTTGATTGGTTTAGCTTTTGGGCAAGCTCACCAAATTGTCGCCCATTGATGCAGGCAATTCTGACTGAGTAGGGATGTCTGTTTTCCATAAAGTCTGGGATACTCTGAATCCCAACGCCAAAATATTTTTGCTTAAACATCGTCTCTCCACGTCACCCATCATAGCATGGAGGGATTTTTTTGGATATATTCTAAACCCTTTAATGAGATGTGGAAACCTGGAATGGGCTTTCCTGGCTGTTGCTTAAATCATCTTTTTTCTGAGCCCGGCTAAACCAGAAAGGTCTGGAAAACGTTCATCTGGAAAACCCTGATTAAAAGGGGAGCTGTGAGGTTCATGATGCGCGGGTTGCGATTTTGCTTTTTGATGTGTTCCTTCTTCACGTTCGCCCAGGAAGAGACATTGAGCCCAGCCGAGTTTGAGAGTCTGGTTGGCGGGGCCAATGGCGTCTTTAAATTGGCCTGGCCTTTTCTCATTCAACGGCTTGAAGGCGAAATGACCAAGTCTTTTTCCGAAATGAACGATGGCATGGCCGTGCGGAAACTGAAGGTTACGGAATTAAAACTGGATCAGCCCCCTACCTTGGAAGTGTTGGACTGGAACGGAAAACCGGGGATGAAACGGGTTCGTTTGAGCCTGCCTGGCAAGGGGAAATGGGCCATTAAGGTCGCTGGTGAAATTATCCCCCCCTGGCAGAAGAACCAGGATAAATGGCGCAAGCTGCGATTAACCCTAAAAGACGTTTCCCTGGTTCAGGAATTTGAGGTTGATTTAAGCAAATCAAACCTCGCCTTCACGCCCTTGGGTCCACCAGAGTTAACCTACAAGCTCACCAGTCCCAACCTGTTGTACAAGGCTGTTTTGGCAACTGCCCAGAAGTTTATGAAATCGTCCCTTGAAACCTTGTTGGAGGAAGAGTTCATGACGGGTCTGCCCATCGCAGAAATCGCACTTTCCGATTTAAAAGGGTTCAATTTAAACTCGGCGATCAGTCAACTCGGCGATAGTTTGGAACCGGAGCTGGGTGAATATCCTGTGGGCCATCCACTGAGTGAAAAAGTCGCCTTTCTGCCGCTCGACGGACCACCGCCAGAGGACAGTTTTAATCAGCAATTTGACGATGACGCCTTCTCTGTGGGCTTTAT
>JBNKOV010000457.1:0-4933 GCA_050294955.1 Holophagae bacterium | reverse complement strand
ATTCCAGATGCGCGGCGCGGGCAAACCCAAGAGCTGAGCCACAGACGCCGCCACGTTGCCTATGCCAAATTCGGCGCTTTGCAGCAGCGATATGGGCGCGGTCTTGTTGGGATCGTAGAAAATAAAGGGCACGGGGCTGAGGGTGTGAGAGGTCTTGGGCTTGATTTTGCCCTGTTCATCCATCACGGGATTGCCCTTCTTGTCCAACTCAAACATTTGATCGCAGTTGCCGTGATCGGCGGTGATGACGGCAACCCCGCCCACGGATTTGATGGCCGCGAATAGCCGCTGTAATTGGATGTCGATGCAGGTCATGGCAATCATGGAAGCTTGAAGACTCCCGGTGTGGCCCACCATGTCGCCGTTGGCGTAGTTCACCCGCAGGAACTGGAATTGGCCGCTTTTGACGGCGGCAATCAGGCGATCTGTAATTTCCGCCGCTTTCATCCAGGGCTTTTCGTCGAAGGAAATCACATCGGAGGGGATCTCCACATATTCTTCCACTGATTGATCAATATAGCCTGATTTGTTGCCATTCCAAAAATAGGTGACGTGGCCGAATTTCTGGGTCTCGGAAATGGCGAACTGGGTAACTTTATGATCCACAAGGTATTCGGAGAGGGTATTGGTGATGTTTGGCGGTCCTACCAGATAGTTCTTGGGGCTGGGCAGGTCGCCGTCGTACTGCATCATGCCTGCGTAAAACACTTGGGGCGTTCGCGTTCGGTTGAACCCGTTGAAGTCGGGTCCCTCGTCAAAGGCCCGGGAAATTTCGATGGCCCGGTCCCCTCGGAAATTGAAGAACAACACGCTGTCTCCGTCCAAAATGGGGCCAACGGGAGCGTCGTCCTCGCAGATCACAAAGCCGGGGAGATCCTGGTCCAAAATGCCCGGCTCCTCCTCGCGAAAAGCGGTTAGCGCGTCCATGGCGCTTGAGAAAGGGCGGCCTTCTCCCAGCACATGATGCCGCCAGCCCGCTTCCACCATGCCCCAATCGGCCTCGTAGCGGTCCATGGTGGTGGTCATTCTGCCGCCGCCGGACGCGATGCAATAGTCCCGGCCCTCGCCGCGATGCTTTTCCAGAACTGCTTCTAATTGTTTGATATAAACCTGTGCAGACGTGCCGTCTACATCTCGACCGTCCAGCAGGACATGCACCCTTGCACGATCCACCGATTGGGAGCCCGCCTGGTCCAACATGGCAATGAGATGGTCGATATGGCTGTGTACGTTTCCGTCGGAGAGCAGGCCCATGAGGTGCAGGGTTCCCTTGTTTTTCTTCACCTGATCCAGGGCTTTTTTCCAGACCGGGCCTTCAAATAAAGCGCCGCTGGAAATGGCGTCGCTCACCAATTTGGCGCCCTGATCCATAATCTGCCCGGCGCCCAGGGCGTTGTGGCCCACCTCGGAATTGCCCATGTCCTTGTCGGAAGCCAGACCCACGGAACGGCCATGGGCTCTGAGGGTTGTGAAAGGGCAGCTTGTTTTCAGCTCATCTAAAAAAGGCGTATGAGCCAGGCGAACCGCGTTGCCCGTGGTTTCCTCGATCTCACCCACGCCGTCTAGAACAATCAGCACCAACGGACCCTTGATTCCCTTGAACATCGCAGCTCCTCCTACCCCTGAGGCCTCTCAATAACCGTAACCGCCATCCCATTTTATCTCCCAAACGCGCCACGCATTGCCCTCTCTTCTAAAGGTTAAAAAGAAGTTGCCCTTGTCGGTGGGCAGCGCGGTCTCGCTCATGAGCAGAGTCAGGTCCGCCGAAATGATGTCCGGATTGGAGTTGTCAGCCATGTCCAGGGACAGCAGATTCAGGGAGATGCGGGGATGGCGAAGGAAAATGACGCGCAAGGTGTTCAACAGGGCGTCTTTGTTGCGGCCCTGCTCGTCTTGGACCTGGTCGCTGAGGTGTTTTTTAAACGGGTCGATATCCTTCTTTTCTGCGCCCTTCACCATGTCTTCAATCGCGGCTCTCACCTGGGCTTCCGGAGACGCGGGATCTTCCCGCCAGGAAACGTAGATCATGCCAGCTATGAAAAAGAGCAGAACAAAAAGGGACTGTTTTTGCCGTTTGCCAAACACTTCGCTCATTTCTTCTTCCAGGGAATGGTGAGGGAGTATTCACGACGCTTCTCGTTAAAAAAGCTGTGAATCCAGCCGTTTCGCTCCAAGTGAACCAGAATCTTCTTGGTGCGTTGCACCCCGATATTGGTGGATTTGGCGAGCTGGTTCACCGTTTGTCGGGGGTGTTCCGCCATTCGGTTCAGAATGTTGACGCCATGGCGGTCCAGGTTCTTCACATCTTCTTCTACGTCGATGGAAGGCTTGCGTCGCATGGTTTTCATGCTCTTCTTGTCCAGGGCCAGGTTCTCTTTATCCGAGCGGAAGAAAGGCCAGGTATCCTTGGGATTATTGGGGTTAACAGCGTAGACCGGCTTAATTTCGGCCTCGGGCACATAGACCACCAACACCTCCGTCCCCGGCATGTACTTCCAAACGTGGGTTTCGATCTCGATAGTAGGATTGCAGTAAAAATCGGCAACCTGCTGCGCCAGTTCTTCGGTTCCCTGAACGTGTTCCAGGCCGCAAACCTCGCCGTTATCCTCCACGCCGAAGAACATATAGCCGCCCGCTGAGTTGGAGAAAGCAGAGAAGGTGCGGGAGATGCGCTCCAGTTTTGGGGCCTGGCGCTTCAGTTCCACGGTCAGGCTTTCCCCTGCTTTAACCATTCTGGCCCATTGTTTTTGATTAGTCATCTAACGCCAACTTTTCAAGGTCTTTGCGGGTTTGAGTCAGGGTCTCGATCTGGCGTTCCAGCTCTTCGGCTTCGCCCTTGACCTTGGCCACCACTTCCGCAGGCGCCTTGTCTGTGAATTTTGCATTGCTCAAGCGGCCCTGCAGGGGTTTGAGCGCCTTTTCCAATTTTAGCACCTTCTTGTCGATTTTCGCATATTCTGCGGCAATATCCAAGTGACCGCGAAGGTCCAGGTAAGCGCTCATGCCTTTAATGCCAATGGCGGTGCAGCCCTTGGGCGCCTGATCGCTGTCCAGGAACTGGTATTGTTCCAGGCCCGCCAGACGCAGGAGGATGGGTTCTACCTCGCTCATTTGACGCCGCTGCTCATCGCTGCCGTACAGGTAGAGGTGGAACCGGGCGGAATGGGAGAGCCCGTAGGACTTGCGCACGGCGCGAACGCCGGTGATCAGGCCTTGCAATACGCTCATGGCTTCGTCTATTTCCGGCTTGATTAATGAAGCGTCCGACTCCGGCCAGGCCTGGCCCATGAGCAGCTCGCCCTCTTTTCTGGGTTCTAATTCCTGCCACAGGGCTTCGGTTACGAACGGCATGAAGGGATGCAACACGCGCAGGCAACTGTCGATTACGTGGCGGGTGCGGCCAAGCAAGACGGCTTTTTCGGCTTCGGTTGCGCTTTTAATCGCCGGTTTCAGGAACTCCACATACCAATCGCAAAACTCGCCCCAGAAGAAATTGTAGATGCGGCTGGAGGCTGCGGCGATATGGAAGGTTTCAAGATCCGACTCCATATCCCTTACCGTGGCGGCGAGGCGACTGAGAATCCAGTCCGCAACAATGTCGCTTTCGGCGTTTCTCCAGTTGGGATCGGCCTCCACATCTTCAAAGCTCATTTGAAGGAAGCGGTTGGCGTTCCAAATCTTGGTGCAGAAACCCCGGCCCCTGTCACAGGCTTCGTCCGCAAATTTTGCGTCCGCGCCATAAGGGGTGAGATAGACGATGGTGAAGCGCAATGCGTCGGCGCCGTATTGGTCGATGACTTCAAGGGGATCCGAAGAGTTGCCCAGGGTTTTGGACATCTTCCGGCCCTCAACGTCTCGCACGATGCCGTTGAAGCAAACCTCGGTAAAGGGAACCTCGTCCATGAATTCCAGGCCCGACATGATCATGCGCGCAACCCAGAAAAAGATGATGTCTGCGCCGGTCACCAGGGAATTGGTGGGGTAGTAATAGTCCAATTCCTTCTTGCCTTCCGGCCAATTGAACACGCTGAAGGGCCAGATCCAGGAGCTGGCCCAGGTGTCCATGACGTCGGGGTCTTGTTCAATATTTTTGGAGCCGCATTTTGAGCAGGCGTCTGGGGCCGTGACCTCGCAGGTTTGACCGGCGCAGTCCGTGCAATGCCAGACCGGGATGCGGTGGCCCCATTTGAGCTGGCGGGATATGCACCAGTCGCGGATGTTGTTCAGCCAGTGATCATAGGTGGCTACCCAGCGCTGAGGATAGAACTTGATCTTGCCTTCGTGTACCGGTTTAAGCGCCCGTTCCGCCATGCCCTTCATCTTAATAAACCACTGATTGCTGAGGTAGGGCTCGATAATATCTTTGGTGCGGTAGCAGCGGCCAACGGCAACCGTATGGTCGTCAATTTTCACCAACAGGCCCAGGCGTTCGAATTCCGCAACCACGGCTTTCCGCGCCTCTGAACGGTACAGGCCTCGGAAGGCTTCGGGCACGTTGTCGTTCATGTGAGCGGTTTTGGTCATGACCACAATGGTTTCCAAACCGTGGGTTTCGCCCATCTCGAAATCGTTTTGATCGTGAGCGGGGGTTACCTTGACGCAGCCCGTGCCAAATGCAGGGTCTACGTGTTCGTCTGCGAAGATGGGGATTTTGCGGCCTACAATGGGCAGTTCAACAAATTTGCCCACCAGATGCTTGTAGCGTTCGTCTTCGGGGTGGACCGCAATGCCGGTGTCGCCAAACATGGTTTCGGGTCGGGTGGTGGCGATGACCAGGCTCTCGTCGGAATCTGCAACGGGGTAGCGGAAATGCCAGAGGTGGCTGGGCTCTTCGGATCGCTCCACCTCGTCGTCCGAAAGCGCGGTCTGCAGGGCGGGGCACCAGTTTACAATGTAGTGGCCTTGGTAGATAAGGCCTTTGTCATAGAGACGT
>JBNKOV010000456.1:0-4943 GCA_050294955.1 Holophagae bacterium | reverse complement strand
AAGTTTGAGGTCTCATTCGCAAATACCTAGGAAATGCTTAGAGAACTGCGCGCCTGCTTTGGATAATTCATGCTTGCCACCATGCTTGCGCTATGAAATTGGCCAATCGTTTTTTAGTTAAACCACTACCACCCAGTATTCTCTGGAAATCAGGATCACCGCTGCCAGAGATATGAGAATTTTAGGATGACCTGGCGGTCTGCGCTTTTTAAGAAGCCTAAATGTGGGGCGTCCCATGTCTGGTTGTAGACGATGAACAGGTCGGCTCCCGGTCGGTAAATCCAGTTGAAGCGCATGTTTAGAGATGCTGTTTCGGTGAGGTCTATGAACTGAAAAAAGGAACTGAGCAACATGTCCGAGGTGAACTTGAGGTTCAACTCCTCCCGGAAAATGTTGGTGCTGAACTGGCCGTTGGGAAGCTTGATGTCGTTGAACTCCCACACGGTCTGGCTAGATAGAAATCGGTTGGGCCGCAAGCTTAAACCCGCATAGACATTGAACAAAGTTCCATCGAAGAAGTCCCCTGTCCAAGTCCATAACTCGGCTGAAACAGAACGGCTGTCGTTGGTTTTACCGCCGATCCCCGCCTTGGTGAAGCTGTAATCTCCCGCCTCAATGACGATGCCCGGCACGATTTCAAAAGATTCGTCCAATCGCTCCTCATCGTGCTGGGCGTAGAGGTGAATCTCATCTTCGCTTTGCAACCGGAACCCGAAGAGATTGGCGTTCACCCGAAGTGACTCCAATTGATCGTCTTCATCGACAAAGGCATCCGTCCCCAGATCGAAGTTATAGTTTCTTATTTTAGAGTTCTCCGGCCTTGGCTGGTAAGAGATGTACTCGCTGTAACGACGAACGCCCCGCCTGAGCAGGAACCCCATTTCCGGGGTGAAGTCCTCACCAATTTCGGTAACGCCAGCCGTCCAGTCCCACAGCCTGCCCTCCCAGGAAGCGGACAATCCACCTGCCCCGTCCTCCTGGTTTGGGTCGGAGTCCCTACTGGCTGTATAAAAACCGGTAAGGTTAAGGTTCTCATTGGGTTTAATATTGGCGTCCACTCCCATGACCCGATTATAATCACCGTTTTTGCCCTGACGATTGGTGAAGATCATGCCCACGCCTGACCTGGAACCGATGTTCTTCCTCAGACGCAATACGCCCCAATTGCTCTCATCAACCGTGCGATTCCCGAAACCCGCGTCTCCAGTTTGGGCGTCCAACACGCCAATGTCCCAACCCCCAACTCTGCCCGTGAGCTTGGCGCCCCATTTTATGGGCGCCTCCACGCCGCCCGGCGCAATGCCGATCCGTCGGGAAAAGAACACATTCAGCAAGGGCGTGTCTGAGCTGGAGGTGTTGGCGGCAAACTCAAATATGCCTGAGTTTTGCAAGAAGAACTCTCGCTTCTCCGGAAAGAATAGGGAAAACCGGGTCAGGTTCACCTGGCGGCTGTCCGCCTCGGTTTCAGCAAAATCGGTGTTTAAAGTAAGGTCCAAATTCAGGTTTCGGGTGATTCCCCAACTGACATCCAATCCCACGTCAGCGTCATCGTCGTCCTCTCCCCTGAATTCGGAATGGCCGCCCGTTGCGAAGGGCTTCACCTGCAAGGCTCGACCCGCGCTGATATTCTTCAAACCAGTGAGGTATCCTGCTCGGGATACACGGAATAACCCAGCATCTAATAAAATGGGAGACCAGTAGGATTCTTCATTTTTGTGGCGCACCCTCCTGCGCACATTTAATCCCCAAACCTCCTGATCCGCGTTGAATTTCAGAGTGGAAAAAGGGATCGCCATCTCAGCGGACCAGCCAAAATCGGTTCTCTTGGATTTACTTTTCCACACGCCATCCCAGTTCACGTTGCTGTCCCGTCCTTCGTCTGTCATGAGAATGTCGGTCCTTGCGCCGTTGGGGTTGGTCTCAAAGAAGTAGGCGTTGCGGCGGTCCAAAAAGGTGTCCAGGAGCACCACAACGGAATCGTCTCTAAACAGCCTGCCGTCTCGCTCCATTTCACCGGCGATTATGGCCGATGGATTTTGATCAAATGCTTTAATTCCAATGAAAAGGGTAGTAGAGGTGTAGAGGATGCGCACTTCTGTCTTTTCGCTGGCGGGCACGCCCTCCACCGGCTCCCTCTGTGTGAAATTGCCTGCGACATCGGCCAGGTCCCAAACCGGCTCGTCCAAAACCCCGTCCAACTCTATGTCCTGGTCAATTCCCCGGGCCTGAAGGGTTGGAAAAGCGGGGTCAAACTCATGGCCTTGCGCCCACAAGCTCGCCATACATAAAATGAGATACATGCGATAAGGCCAATTCACGGAATCCCTTCTCCCAATCATCACCCGACATACATAAAATCATCGGCTCCCTGTCACTATCACTTGAGCAAACCTGACGAACCCCGCCCACCCAGAGAAATGGGGTCTTTTCAAGGACCCAAATCAAACCATAAACGCAATGCCCATCACGGTTTTGGGCGAGGACACCTCCTTATTATTGAGCCGTGAGCGCCCCCATCTGCTGACCGTTGGCAATATTGGTGAACAACTCAAATCCGGCAAGAGGCTGGTTCGCCGACACCTCCATCCAACCCGGAACCTGAGACGGGTTGAGAGCCAAACCGGAGAATATGGCCTCGATGGTGTCGCTGAACTTCTGGTTGGGATTCAAGTTCTCCACAACGCTGCCCAAGGCGTTGCCTTCGTTGTCGTAGAGCGTGAAGGTAATGGGCGTCGCCTGGGCGCCTGCATTAATCACAGCCACCCCATGGCCCACATCCTTGCTGACGTCGATAAAGGGGAAGCACAATTGCTTGCGCAGACCGGTGGAGGCCTCTAAACCAGCTATTCTCTGGAAGTCATGAGTGCCAAACAGCTCATATCCCACAACCTTCTGGTCCGCCTCCACAAGGACCCAATCAACGGATTCCGGCGTGCCTATACCCGTGAGGAACTGGTCAGCAAGCTCCACAATCTTTTCACCCGGTTCCAGCACGCGCAATGTATCCTGGCCAATCTGGCCACCGCCGTCGCCGTAGGCTTTAATGCGCACGCCCTGAGGCGCATCTCCAATATTCACCAGGGCGATGCCCGTCCAAAAAATGTCGGTCCTTCTGGCTATGTGTGTGAAATACATATTGTTGCCGATATAAGTGTAGGTGGGATTGTCCTGGCGAACGTCGGTTAATTGCAACCCGGCAATAACCCGGTTCTGGGGATCCAATGTGCCAAAAACCTCCGCGCCCGCAAGGGATGGCTCCTCGCCGGTCTCTTTAAAGGTGGCCCAAAGCGCCTCGCCGGGCAGCGAGCCGTCGAACCGGCTGAGGAAATCGAATGAGTCCTTTGAAAAGGCCTTGTCCACCAACAACGCTTTGGGATCGAGGGCGGCGGTCTTGTTTCGCGCCCTGATTTCAGAGGCCGAGGCTTTATCGGTTCCGTTAATCACAGAGGCCCGGGTGAACCACTGGTTGGTCTTCTCGGCGATGTGAGGCACAAACACCTCGGATCGCAATTGTTGATTGGCGCTAACGCCGTAAACTTCGCGCTCATCCCTACTGGCCACTTTAGAATACCCCACAAGATCTCGCGTGGCGTCCACCTGCACCCAAGAAATGGTGTTGGCCTTGGCGCCAAAAAGTTGTGTGAGGCTTTGGTGCAAGCGACCTCTCGCAGGAAGATCCATCTGAACGCTCGCCGTTGGCGTCCCCGCTGCGGTGTAACCCACCAACTCAATGGAGACCACGTTGGCGCTGGGATTCACCACGCCAATTTCGGTGGCGTAGGACGCGTTCTCAACCACCTCCGGGAAGTAGAGGGCGGGATTGAGGACGCTCACGCCAATGCTATAACTCAAGCCAGCTCGCCGTTTTACGGAAGCAGGCGACTTGGGAGAGAGTGATAGGAAATAATCACCGGGCTCAAGACCCTGGAGCTGAAGATTGCCCTGAACGCTCAAGGTCCGCTTTTCCAACTCAACGCCCTGAGCATCTGTAAGCGTGGCAATAACATCGTCGGTCAATTCAAGATTCAACACAAGCCTTTGCCCAGACGCAGTTACCTGGAAACGATAGACATCGATGGCAGAGGCCTCATCCAAGCTCAGGTTGCTGTAACTGCCAGGGGTAAGCAAAGCCGCCTGTTGCGTGGTTTCATTGGGTTCGAATTCCGAATCCGCCGCCGCCTTTACTTCAATGGTTCGCGTCACCCGCAAACTCTCCAATCCAGTAGCCCGTACCTTGGCGAAAAGCGTTGCTGTGTATACCCCTGCCGTATCGTAAGTTACATCACCAGGTGTGGGCTGTTCACTGGTCTTTCCATTGCCAAAATCCCACTTAAAGTTAAGGTCTCTTGCACGGTAACCATTGTTCATCAGGGTTTTGGCCTTGAAGTAGACCGACTCGCCGGGCTGAATTCTAAGGTTGGTTGGGAAATTGAAGTCCACAATGGAAGACTGAAGCGGATCTTCTATGTACACCGTAATGCTGTCTTTATAACGGTTCCCGCTGCTGTCAACGCCTACAAAATCCACCTCGTAGGAGCCCGGCAAGGGGAAAGCGTAACGACCGGATTGGCCTTGCACCCGGGTTCCATCGCTCATAGCCCATGCGTATTGGAGGTCGGCCTTCTTGGAACGCGGACCCATTTGAGATCCGACAAACTGGATGGTCTGACCCACATTGAACCGGCTATTGTTGGCAGGGCTGTCGATTCGAACGCTCCGGGAAGAACCGCCCACGTTAATGTTCACGTAATCGTCGTCGTAGTTCTCTTCAGATCCGGCGATCACAACAACCGTGAAAAGGCCTTCTTTATCAAAGACATGAGAGAAAGCCTGGCCCTCGTAGATTTTATTGGGATTGGGGTCGCCCGACGTTGGCCTGGGATCGGCTTGTGACAGACATGAAGCGTCATGGCATCCGCAATGCGGCTCAGACGACGGTGGCT
>JBNKOV010000455.1:0-4955 GCA_050294955.1 Holophagae bacterium | reverse complement strand
TCTTAAAAATACATGAAATTAGTTCACTAATCAAGCCTAAGTCACAATTGAATTATGTTTTTCTACTTTTCGAATTAATTTTCGTCATTAAATGGGCCTTGCATATAGGGATACCTCAAAAATGCTGTGAAACTACCAAGAACTTCATTTCCTGACCAAGTTCAGGCTTATTGGACATTCCAAAGACCCGCCACTCACGCTGTCTTTCTTATTTCATGTGAGCGGCTCAAATTCATTGACCCACCAACAGAAGAATGTGACGTCACAACCGGAATGTCTCTTATCCAAAAAGATCCGTCTCATTATCAACCTTATCACACAAATTGAGGTATCTTTGATTTCCATGGGCGCTTCATATCATCTAAGTATGCATACCACCATCTTTATCTCATATTTTTAAGCACCTTACAATAAATCATCACCTATCCGAAAAACGACAGCAAACAGGTGGACATTCTTTATTGTCGACAAATGACCCTAACATAGGACAATCATTCAGGGCGTCGCTTAATTTAGGCCCCGCCCCGTAGACAAATTTCCGGAAAAGTAGCATGAGACTCCTGCCGTGTCTTGCCAACGCCAGAAATGGCTAGTTTTGCAAGGTACGCCACTGCTTTGGTCCAAATTTTCTGAAACTGAGCCCATCACTATTCTCGATTTTGACAAACCTCCATTTTTTTGAGGAAAGATGAATCAGATATCATCTTAGATAAAAGCTCTGAACTATTTTTTCATTGATTAGTAATTACATTTAATTTCTGTTTATGGAAAAAGGTTCGCATCCCTTCTGACCAACGTGGCGCCTGGCGTTTTGCAACGGATGAACTGGTCCCTTTTATCAGCATGATCGATTCGGTTTTTGAATCACAAGAATCTCTCCCAAAACGGCCAGGGGAAGCAAGAATGGGCATGGGCTATGGGCATGGTCCATGTCGCGGAAGGAGGCGCTGGACATTCAGTTTACCTGGCGTTTTTCAAGCTCACTTATACCTGACGGTCGCCATCTTAAGGCGACACAGGCCGAATCAAACACTGATAGAGCGCAATTCAGGTTGATAAAAATGGGTGATGTGAAACCGCATAATCCGAATTTGGGTTTTACGCCAAGCCAATATTGCGGTAAACTCAAACGCCGAACAAAGAATACGGAACGGGGAAATACCGCGCCGTTCAATGGAAATTTTAATAATGGACACTTCCGAACTGACCCAACTCCTAAACGACTGGACAGCCGGGGATAAAGACGCAATAGACCGGATCATGCCTTTGGTGTACAACGACCTGAGGCGTATGGCCGAGAACCGTTTCAGTAAGGAACGGGCCAACCACACCCTACAACCCACTGCACTTGTGAATGAGGCTTACCTTCAACTGGTGAACGGGAAAAATTGGCAATTTGAGAATCGAAACCAGTTTTATCTCCTTGCCGGTCAGGTCATGCGGCATATCTTGGTTAGCCATGCCAGAGCCAGGCTGGCAAGGAAAAGGGGGGGAGGCAATGTCAACACGCCTTTGGACGAAAAAATTGAACTCACCCATGGGTATGCCATTGATATGGAAAATCTTGTAGCCATTGACGACGCTCTAAAGAATCTGGAGAGTATGGATCCTCGGCAGTGCAAGATTGTTGAACTTCGATTTTTCGCTGGAATGAATAACGGTGAAATTGCAGAAATCCTTGGCGTATCCACCATGACCGTGAAGCGTGAGTGGCGCACAGCGCGGTGTTGGCTGTCTCGTGAATTGGGCCATTAATTTTCCCTAGACGTCACCCCGCGAATAAAGGAGATTATTGCTTGGACGCAGATAAATGGAAACTGGTGAAACACCTGTTGGATAGCGCTTTAGAGCTTGAGCCCGATGAACGAACCCGGTTTTTGGATAGGTCATGCAATGATGAAAGTTTGAAGGCAGAAGTACTTGCGCTGATTCGGGCTCAAGATACTCATTCCTTTTTGGATCAACGGGTTGAAGGCTCCAATTTGGAAAAGGGCATGGCTGGACTCAGCTCTGGAGAAATGGCTGGGCCATGGAAGATCGGGGTCCAGCTTGGCAGGGGCGGAATGGGCGCGGTGTATCTGGCGACAAGAGACGATCATGTTCAAATGAAAGCCGCTGTAAAGGTGCTAAGAAGCGGGCTCAGCAACGAGCAGATTCTGGCTCGGTTCCTAAAAGAACGTCACATCTTGGGCCAATTAGAGCATCCCCATATCGCCAGATTATTGGATGGCGGAGCCTTGGAAGATGGCCAACCTTATATTGCAATGGAGTACGTAGATGGAGAGCCCATTACCCAATACTGCGATTCCAGGAACTTGGGCATACGAGAGCGGTTGAGTCTTTTTAGGAAGGTATGCGACGCTGTTCATTTTGCTCATCGCAACCTTGTGGTTCACCGAGACATCAAACCGGGAAACATTCTGGTTAATGGGGAAGGCGAGCCCAAATTGCTTGATTTCGGCATTGCCCGGTTGCTTGAATCGCAAGATGAAGAGGCCGTTACCGTTACGGGTCAACAGGTCATGACGCCGGAATACGCAAGTCCTGAGCAGATTTTAGGGCAAAATATTACGACCTCCAGCGACATATACAGCTTGGGCGTATTGTTGTATGAAATGTTGACCGGACAAAGACCTTTCCAATTAAAGACCCAATCGAGCCCAGAATTGTTTCGCGCTATCTGCGAACAGGAACCGCCCAAGCCAAGCTCCATTGTTCTCATGACTTTTGAGAAAAAAAACACAACGATTACCCCTGAAATGGTGTCTCAATCCCGAAACCTCCAACCTCGCAAATTGCAAACCTCTCTTTCCGGCGATATCGACAAAATGGTTTTGATGGCCTTGCGGAAAGATCCCCAAAGACGGTATCCAACTGCACTTTCGTTTGCCGATGATATCGGGCGGTACTTGAAAGGCTTCCCCGTACTGGCTCGCAAAGAGACGATGCCCTACCTGGTGAGTAAATTTGTTCATAGACATAAGTTGGCAGTCGCTCTCTCCCTGTTGTTTGTTGGGGTTATGATTGTTTTTTCCCTGGCTTTATTTAAACAACAGCAGAAAGCGGAAATGGAGCGAGACCGCGCAGTTAAAGAAAGAGACCAAAAAGTTTCGGTCACCAATTTCATGATTGGCGTTCTATCGGAATCCGACCCGTACCGATATTACCAGGGCGTGTTTGAGGAAGGCCAGGGTGGGAATCTCACCGTTCGAGCCGTATTGGACGAGGCTGCTCGAAACATCGTGGATTTAGAGGCCGCTCCCCTGGTTCGGTCCGCCCTGATGGATGCCATTGGGGTCATCTATGTCAATCTGGGCTTGCTTGAGAGCGCATCTCCTCTTTTAGAACAGGCCCTCGCCATTCGCCAAGAAGTTCTTGGGGAAAATCATCTCGATACAGGGTTGAGCTACAAGGCTTATGGATGGCTAAACCAAAAGCGGACTCAGTATGACCTCGCCGAAAAATATTTTTTAAAGGCGCTGGCTATTTTTGAGTTGCAAGAGGCGCCACCGGTGAGTGAGATCTCCGATACCCTTAATAATCTGGCCATGACATTCTATTATCGAAATTGCTACGATGAGGCCCAGACCATTCTAGAGAGTTTGAGCACCTATGATTCTTCTCAAAAGGGCTATGGGGACTTTATCGGCAATGTGTGGTTGCATTTAGGTCATATCGCCTATAAAAACGATCAATACGACCGAGCCATTGCCTATTACGAAGATGCCTCTGGGGCCTATGAAGAGTATATGGGGCAAAAAAATGGAAACTATCCCATCTCATTGGATTCTCAGGGTATAGTCTATAGAAAACTCGGGATGTACGATCAGGCTCAATCCTGCTTTTTTGCCGCATATGACATCAGGCGAGAGGCCTTTCCTGGCGAAAACAGTCATCTCGCAGAATCTCTAAATAACATTGGCCTCAACTTCTACCGCAAAGGGGATTACGCCCAGGCCGAACCTTATCTTTCTCAAGCCCTTGAAATACGGGAGGCTTCCTTTGGACCCAATCATTACATGGTTGGCCGGTCTCTCAATAGCATGGCCATATTATGCCGGAAACTAAATCAACCAGAACGTGCTGAACAGTTTCACCTCAGAGCCTTGGAGATAAGGAAGACCACATTTGGTGAAAACAGCGATCCGGTTGCTATGACCTCCTATAACCTGGCCAATATCTGCTTGGATCTGGGAAGATATGGAGATGCCGCCAGGCATCAGGAAAACGCCTACCGAATATTTTCCCATTTAATGGGAAAGGACAATTCAAAGGTGGCCCATTGCCTCGTTTTAAGAGCTGAAATTGATAAGAAACTGGGTGATCTTGACTCTGCGGCCCAATTATTAAGAGAAGCGCTTGCTGTGTTCCAAACCCACTTCAAAGCTGATCACCCCTTTGTCTCCGGGACATTGGAAAACCTGGCGGATGTTGAAACCAGGGTCAGGAAGACGCCGTAAATGATTTCAACCCCTCATTTGGGGAAATCCTTTTTCAAATGGCGGGCAAGCATAAAAAAATAAAAAAAGATGTTCCACTTCTAACGCCGTTTACCCTTTTCAAGTAAACCGGGCAATTTGCTCGGATGGGGAGCCAGGTTTGGAAGATGGGGCTCTTCAACTTTCCCATTAAAAGGAGTTTTATAATGAAAAAGCTGGTATTACTCATTTTTCTGCTCGTAGTAGGTCTTGTTTCTTCTCCCTTCCTTTTTAGCGGGGTTTGCACGGCTTCTCCAGGCGACTGCCCGGATAAGGAATGCTCCGCAATTATTCCCACGGGCGGTTCTTGCATGGAAGATGCAGATATGGCCGTGGCTATGGTGTTTGTATACGACGCCAACGGCGAAATGGTGGAAGCCTCTGTTGTTCGCTGTCCCTACACTCACTGCATGTAACCCCAATAGAAACCAAAGGGCCGCCGTAGGGGCGGCTCTTTCAATAAAATATCTCTGAGAG
>JBNKOV010000454.1:0-4963 GCA_050294955.1 Holophagae bacterium | reverse complement strand
TGCTGGGACATGAAACCTCTATTTGCAAGGAATCCTGGCCCACCTTCAACCCGGAACTCTGCAAGGAAGACCTGATAACCATGGTGGTTCAGGTGAACGGCAAAAAGCGCAGCGCCATTGAGATCCCGGTGGATCTGGACAAAGATCAGGCCTTAAGCAAGGCCCGTGACAGCGTGCCGGGCTACCTTGAAAATGTTACCGTAATCAAGGAAGTCTACGTCCCCAAACGCCTCATCAACTTTGTGGTTCGCCCCAATTAACACCCCAGGGCGGAAGGCGCCAAACCTTCCGCCTTATCCCAACCGATGGGCTTTAAAGGGGTTCTGGTAGGGATTGCCGTGGGTAATATGCATTTCCCGATTGGGGAGATCCATAACAAGGGAACAGACCGTGCCGTGATCCATGCCGTCAAAAAACGGCGCGTGCTTTTTGCAAATCGCGTCTTCTCCGCCTTGGGAATCGGTTAGGATTTTCTTCATGGAGTTGACGCAATGGGCCTTATAGCTTTCGCTCAAACGGGTGGCCTTATTGAAACGCTTCAATGAATTGTCCAAATGAGGCGTTTCGTCGTTTAACTCGTCGCAAGCCAGGTAATGGTTGGTGTGCGCTTGAGGCAGGGAATCGTAAACTGCTTCATTCATTGTCTTTCCGGCAAACTCAAAATCGAAACAGCCCCCGTCGCTATCAGCCACAAGCATATTGCTGTAACAGCCAAATGGCGCGTTTCTCAACATCTCCCGCGCCTCGTCCAGGGATTGAGAGTCCAGCACTGCCCGTAGAAGAATGTGAATGGGGACGCCGGTTACGGGCTCCTTCCCAAAAAGGATATTCAGACAAACCCCAAGACCACTGCTATTTAAACCAATCTTGGCAATAATGCCCGCTTCCGTAAGGGTGAGGAACTTGTGACCGTTTTCAAGGGTCACATCCAACAGGACCATGAAATCCTCACAGGAAGACATCCAGTCCCAGGTCTGACCTAAAAGCCGGGTATCCTCAAAATAGAGCGCCGTGCATTGGTGAATGTACTCGGCACTGGCCTGAAGAAAAATCTCGCTGCGGGCATTGAGTACCGCAATTTGCCAGGGCTCCATGCCGGCGCCCATGGCCAGAGCGCGGATCTCAGCCTCATAAGCAGGAGAAAATTCACCGATCTGCTTCAAATACAGGTCGCCGTAATGGTGGAAATCAAAATTGGGATTTTTGAAGAGCTGCCCGGTGTAAAAAGAGAAACAGGCCTGAATCCTATCCTTAAGCAATTCACCGTGTTGACGGCCAATCTGCTCAGGAGATCCTTCAAGTTTAATAACGGGTAAAATTTCCTGGCTCATTCAAACCCCTCAAAAAAGGAAACGGCAAAAACCGTTATGTATGAATACGTCACCCATGATAGTAACACAATCAGGGGAATTTTTGGACGCCCAAAATTTTACCAGATAAACAAAACGAGGCGAACAAGTCAATCTCACCAGACCAGTCCGCCTCTCAATTACAGAAGGCTATCTGTATTTGTGACGATTCATCCAAGCCAGGAATGGCTGGAGATCTACGTAGAAATGACTGTTCTCCTTCCAACAGCCCATGATGTCGCGGGCATTGTCTTTCAGCTTACGCACCTGGTTTTTGATGCTCTGCTGATGGAAGGGAAAACGGCCCTTTAATTCGGATAATCTGATAACCCCTTCAAACTGGCAAAGGGCTTCAGGATCCAGATCCTTAGGCAGCTTAACAATGCCTTCGGGCTCCGGATTGACCAGAGGCTTGATCTCATCTTCCCAATGCTGAGAGAAGACCTTGATCCTCACAATCCAGTGGCTGATGGGGCTATTGCCAATGCCCCATTTCCGATAGGGGCTTTCTCCATTGTCGGTAACTCTCAATGCGAGGGTTCTAAGGGAGCCGGGCGCGAGGCGGAGCACGCGCTCCACTTCGGAGACCTTGTAGAGGCCGGAGTCAAGGGCCAGCAATTCCTGTTCGGTCATGCCGTCCAGTTTCTGGTCCATGTAGACTTCATCCGGTTCAAAATTAAAGGGATTGGCCCGTTGTTCGGGCTGGCGTTTCAGGGAGCGGGAGCGATTGGGTTTTCGTTTACTGTGTTTCGTCGGCGATGCTGGGAGCATGGTCAATGTAGCTGACATAATTCTTTCCCCTTCTATCGATCTATACCTGAAGCAAACAGGCATGAAGCATGCAATCCTGTGATTGAATTTATCACTTCAGGTACGAAAATTAGGTTGTCATGGAACTTATTAATAAGATACAGTTCATCGATATTGCACCATTATGGTGAGATTTTAGGAGAAAAAAAATGACAAAAGTCACTATTTATCATAATCCTCGATGTTCTAAAAGCCGACAGACCCTGGATTTGATAAAAAAATGCGATCACGATCCCGAGATTGTTCTTTATTTACAAGATCCCCCCTCTCCTTCCACCCTGGACGCGCTCATCTCCGCTTTGGGGAAAACGCCCCTTGAGGTGATGCGAACCAAAGAGGCTCGTTTCAAGGAGTTGGGCCTCAGCAAAAACGACGATCGCCCCCGAGCGGAATGGCTGCGTCTCATCTCCGAGAACCCGGTTCTGCTGGAAAGACCCATCGTGGTTTACGGCAACAAGGTGGCGCTGGGACGTCCCCCGGAAAATGTGCTCGATATCCTTTAAAATAAGCCAACAGGGCTCTTCGGAGCCCTGACAGACGCCCTAGCCAGGATCCGCCATGTATCTTCCCTTCGGCCCCGAAAACGCAACCCTGAGACGAGTCCCCTGGGCCACCCTGTCCATTCTCGCCCTGCTTGGCCTGAACTGGGTCTTCCATTTGTTCGCCCCCACCAACCTCAAGCCCCTCATGCGGGCCATGAACTTTCAGGCTTCCCATCCCTGGCTGCAAGGCAACGAGCATCTGGCCGTCATGATTCAGATGAACCCCAAATTTGTGGAAAAGCAAAACGCCCGCCGACCCGGAAGCGAAGAGGAAAAGGCCATCCAGCAGGAGGAACTCAACCAGTTGATTGAACGGGGTTTGTCTGCCCTGGAGAAAACACCTCTACGCACCTGGGGCCTCTACACCGCATCCCCCCAAATCCTCAAATTCCCCGCCCACATCTTCTATCACCAGCGTATCTACCCACTCATTCTAAACGTGTTGCTGCTAATTGCCTGCGCCATGTTCCTCGAAGATCTCTGGGGCCGGGTCTTTTTCCCTATCTTCTTCGTTGTCGGCGGCATGGTCTCGGCCTTTGGTCCCATATTCCTGGGCTCTGCGCCCATCTATCTCTACGGCGCGACGGGCGCGGTCTGCGCCGTGATCGGGGCCTTCGCCTACAGGTTCCGCAACACGTCCATCAGGGTGTTCTCCATAGGTTTCATGTACAGCGGCAAGGAGTTATATACCAGACCTCTACCCATCATCGTCGCCCTGTTCATCCTGGAACTGGTCTTCGCCTTCGTAACCCGCGACTATTTTACAACCCTCGCCATTACCGTGTGGTCCCACTTCTTCGGCTTCTCCTTTGGCCTCGCCACCGCCTGGGTTGTGGCCCGATTCCAACTGGAGCTTAAGCTCTACGCCTCCGAATACGATCGACTGCCCGAAGACCTCAAGCTGCTGGCAGACGCAGACTTTCAATTGAAACACAACGAGAAAGAAGCGGCCTGGCAGATGCTTGAGCAAGGGGTGAAACGGTTCCCAGAAAACTGGGAAATACTTGAAAAATATTGGGATCTGGCGGTCAGACTGGGCAGGCCGAAGCAGGCCGTTCACGTGGGCAAGAAGCTGGTTGACTACTTCCTGGAGGAACGAGAGCCCTCGGAGGCCTACTTCCATTGGAAACAACTCAGAGAGGCCTTTCCCAGCGATCCCATTAACCCGAAACGGCTGACCTCGCTGGTGAACCAACTCGCGGCAACCAACGAAAGGGAACGAGCGGTGGAGGCGCTGCGCCACGGCATGGACCATCTCCCCTCACAGGCCACCTCGCAACAGATTTTCAGTCTCATCGAAGCCGCCGAATTCACCGACCCCAAAAGCTGTCTGAAATTGATTGCCCATGTGCTTGATTCTTTTGAGCTTGGCCCAGAGGAAACCGCATCGCTTCAAGCCCTTCAAAAAGAAGACTTTGAGCAGTAGATAGCGGGGAATCAAGGCAAGTGTTCCTTGACAATGTTGATCCTATATTCTTATTTCTCTACTTTAGATAGTTGCATGCATTTAAATTGAATCATGTGTCAGTTTACCCTTCCTTATTATTCCTTGATAACCTAGTTATGGGATGAGTCTCTGGGTAGGTCATGCTTAGCATTGCTTTGGGAATTGGGTTTGTCTTTGGTCTAATTTTGAATAATCAAACTATTGCACATGAGGGAAGATGGATAATCTTTTTGTAGCAACATGGTGTTAGGATTTGGGTGACCGGTTTGGAAACTGTGTCTGAGGTAACCGACAGTTTGAGGCTATTTCTAGGGGTCGCTGATAGTCCTCTAGTTTGATGTGTCACTTGAATCATATTAAGGACTGGTTCATGGAGAGATCACCCAGGATGAACATGTGCCACCAAGAGCCAAGTATGGGCGTGGCTTGACCTAGTAAGTGGTAGAGATCAGTTTTGTACGTGCCAAACGGTGATGCGAGGAAGGCTGGTATACGCCAGAATCACCGGGATCAAGATGGGTGGTGAACGAGGGGATTTACTCTTGGGATCCACATGGCACAAGAGGGGGTCTCCAGAGTTTAATGGAAAATTGCTCTAGCGGTGAAATCTCAGTGGGTATGTCAGTCATTTTTATGTTTTATCAGCCATTTCGTGTTTGCCAGCCATTTCCATGGTTTGTCCATATTTCATTTTATGTCAGCCATGATGAGGACATCAATACTTCGGCTACAATCATTCCTTCCATTGAGATACTTGGCCCTATCACACGATCACGAGCACAACAATTAAATCATCAGGTAAACTCGTTCTTATG
>JBNKOV010000453.1:0-4986 GCA_050294955.1 Holophagae bacterium | reverse complement strand
GAGAAAGGGATTTGACAGAGTAGCCCAATATGTCGGCAAGCTCATCTCGGCCAACTAACTTGCCCTGTCTGGAGTCCGCCCGTCTCTGGTTGGCGGCGTCTGCTCCGTTTCGTTTCATTTCGCTTTCCCTCCTTTGGGTTTGTCTGCGTTGTGGAGGAACTTAGCCCCAACCAAAAGGGCTTTATGGAAAGAGGCGGTTTGGTTGGTAACCGCCAAGTAGCCGCTTCTGAGCACGTCCAATACTTCAAGCTCCGATTCGGTCACTCGAAACCAGATTTTTGTAAACCCGTTGCGCTTGCCTGTGTTAAGTCTGTGACATCACCCCCCTTTGGCTCATTCTAAGAGCGAAGCAATTCAAAAAAGGCGATTTCACCGGAGAACTCTTGAATTCTTAACCCAGAGTAGATCAAAAGTAAAAAAAAACTGTTGGTTTTAATAATAAAAATGAGCTATACCAGTGTTTTGGGCTCTATATCTGTTGATAGAACAGACTCAACATTGGGACTAAAAAGGTCGAAGTCGGGGCATCACAGGTGAAATGTCCAATAGCAATAATGACCAAAAAGCTCAATAATGCGAAGGGCAATAGAGGCTACAAGTCAAAACCACCAACTCTTTCTAACCACTCATTTGGCATTTCCTCAACTGCTCCGTGAGCCAAAGCCCATTCTCTAAAGCCATCTGGAGCACCTGTTATACCGAAAATATTAGTCCCTTTCCAATTCTCATGTTGCCAGTGGTATATAGAACTCAAGTTGGAATAGGATAGGTTGGTATTGGACAGGTCGGTATGAAACAGGTCGGCGTGGAAAAGGTTGGCGTACTTAATGCTAGCATAGGACAAGTTAGCGTTGGACAGGTTGGCCATGGCCAGGTTGACACTTTCCAGATTAGCGCCTTTCATGTTAGCGTAGGGCAGGTTTGCTTCAACAAGATTAGCGTTGGACAAACAGGCTTTTACCAGGTTGGCCTTGGAAAGGCTGGATTTGGACAAATCAGTACCTTCTAGGTTGGCGTTCTCCAGGTTAGCGTTGGACAGATCGACCTTAACCAGGTAGGCACCGTTCAGGTGGGCTCTTTCCAAGCTGGCCTTGCATGATTCAACAGCTTCAACTATAACTTGAATTCCGTCATTGTACAGAGTGTTTACCCAAAAGGATTTAAGGGTTTTGTCGGGTTTAAATACATCAGGTTTGAAGGGAACCTTAATATTTTGGATCTTGCCTATATGGGAACACGCAATGGGTCTAATCTTGTCATTTGCAAGGAGCGCAATAAGAGCGCCGGTCCGTATTTCGTAACGATCAAGATGGCTTTCATATCGACCAAAGGCAATACCGAATAGGGCTATATAAGTGCCTATAAGCCACAGTGGAAATGCTGTTGCAGACCGCCTGCCCTTCGTCTTTTGTTTTTTAATATCGTTCTCGGTTGGTGGATTCAAGTGCTCCCAAATCCAACGAATACCAGAATAATGCCAAACATACCACAGACAAGTAGTAGTTACTTTTAGCAAGACTCCCAACTTCGGTCTTCTCCAAATTGCCCATTTCAAGAGGGTCCATTTACTAATCTTGCTCATTTTACATTTCTCCTTTGAACAATTCATGCTTCATCTGTGGTCGCTATTCTTTTGCATTCAGATCTTTTATATTCAAAACAGACAGGGAATTTTATCTTGATACTAAAGAGCAGTTGTCAAAATAACGAATTCTATCCCTTCATCTGCACTCATCATTTCCGCCTTTGAAAAGCTCTTTGGAATAATGCCATAGGCACAAAACTACCGTCAACTTTTCTCCTGAGAGAATAGTGTTCTGTGAAACATTACCCATCTTGAGGAATAGCGGTCTGATGCTAATCGAGATAGGCCGGGGCGGAGATAATCGTCCCGGCCTATCCCGATTAGACTCACTCATCAGAGGCTTCAAATGAACTTGTTAACTCCCCCTCTATTTTGTCTAGGTCATGGATCTCCATGTAACCGATGACTGGAATGGAGGTGGGCGCTGTTCCTCAAGCCTGATAAATTCTTCTTAAGGATGTGTCAGTCAAATTAGGCCCAACACCCCAACGGCAAATAAACCCTGGACAAAAGGCACAAAACGCGAGGATGATTCATATTTCTCCCCTAAAAAAAATACCCGAGGCCAAAGGCCTCGGGAAAACGCCCGAAATCGAATTCAGGAGAGTCTAGTGCTACGGGGGTAGCTTGGTGGTTGGCATTGATTGAAGGGCTTGATCAATGACTGACTGCTCAAAAATCAATTCCTACGACTTACATGCAAGGTTTGAGCCAAAACGAATTTATTATCCAATCCTACAACAGAAACAAACACCTGAGAACTCGGAAAGGATCTCAACAGACTTTTCTTTAAGTGGTTAGCGAACATACTGCTTTTTGGTGTTATTGCTTAAACCATTTCGAATGCATTCATTGCAGGTGAAACATACTACTATTTGTGTGGAAATGCCCACATCAATTAGAGGAAAATCCCTCACCATCTCCATAAGGCTTTTCTCGGAAATTTGCAGTCCCTCGCCTGGACAAACCGATACCGAATTTGCATAATAGATCAGAGGTGATTTCTTTAATACAAGGAATTCCCCACCCATAAAGATCCTCCCACCATCAATAAATTTGATGAAAGGACACCTTCGAATGAGAAACTTAACTCTTCTAGCCGGCTTTCTACTTGTCACTTGTAGCCATCCTGCGCCCAAAGCCACGGTGACTTTCAAAAATATGGCCAAAGAAGAGGAAGAGTGGGCTGCAAGCGTGTTTGCCGTATTTGAAGAAGCCAGTCAACCCTTGCTGGGAAAATGGGCAAAGGATGTAAGATCAATAGAGGTGGAACGCTACAATACCGGTTTTCTCAATTCCGATGGTTCAGTGGGCTGTAGTGACTATCGATGCCAAATGTTTGGGTGGGAAAAGGCTCTTTACATCAAAGTCAGAATCGTTGAACAGCCAAGCATGATTCCTCCTGATTTCACCGCTGCAGGTCATACCCTCCATTTTTTTATTGGTGGAGGAAACCAACCGGGCTTCACGACTTCCAAATTTCCAGAATTAACCGGGGCTCAACAAATTGGGGCATTTGGTGAATCTGGTGATTCGTTTAAGCCGGTTCCTAAGTTTCTCATGTTGTTTTGAGATTGACTCGTCAAGGAAACCTGCGCCGATGCAAGCGGTAGGAATACGGGTGTCTGGCGTCAACGGTCAATGAAGTGCTTTCACTTGCACATTGGCAATTGCATCACGTTGGGCAAGCGCAATTTAGTCCCTGGATTTTTGATGCAGGATCCCCAGATTAATTTAAAGGCCGTTGAACTCATTACTCCCCATGGCTAACCTTTTGTGGGGGCTGCCTCCCCCTCCGTTCTGATACCATGTTCGCTCGACTTGGGAATGAAAGCAACTCAATCATTGAGTGGAACTACAATTATTTCAGACACTTGATATGCTTCACCTTTTGCTGAGTCTTAATTTAGAAAGGAGGGACTGGGGGGGTATCTGGCACACCGTTTGATTCCAGCCCATCTACTCCCACCGAGCCGCTCCACCTCGGCTCAATTGCTTTTTCTTTAGCAGCTCCAACCCTGGGATAGAGCTTGGGCGGCCCTGGGTGGCTTCTTGCCGCCCAGCCCTGCTAAGGCCCTACTAGCAGCCTCTCAAAATTTCTTGGGCGACCTTGATGGCGTCCTCTGCCTTTGGCTCTCTAGCCTCTTGGCCAAGTCCTTTGCTAATTTCTTGGCCCTCCTCAAAAATGGCTCTTCCCAGGTCAAATACGTCGCCGGTCCAGTTCTTGCGCTGTTCCGCGATCTGATCGGCTATGACGTCCCTTGCTCTATCGTAGGCGTAGTGCAAGGTGCGCGCTTCCGTGAAAAGGCCTGCGGCTTGCCCGGTGATGGTAAGGACAAAGCCGTTGGCTGGCGCTTTGTTTTCGGAAAAGGTCTCGATGGTGGTGCCCTTCGTGACCCGCTTGCCTGTGATCTTTCTTCCGAGGTAGTAGGTTGCGATTTGTGAGCTTGCGTTTTTCATGGTGTGCCTCCCAAGGCTATTATTTTGTGGGGGTTGCCTCCCCCTCCGTTCTGACACCATGTTCGCTCGACTTAGGAATGAAAGCAACTCAATCATTGAGTGGAACCACAATTATTCCAGACACTTGATACAAATCACTTTTAGGTTGTCCTGTTCTTGGAAGGCCTATATTCTTACTCTCAGCGATTACCGATTTCTTGGAGTGCATGAGTGGAGACCCCGTTTCCCAGGCCTCCCCATCTCTATTAAGTCAGCATTTCCTTCCAAGCTTCTAGGCTCAATTTCGAACCGCCCCAGCCACGACAGTACTTTGCGGCGTATTTCAATAGTGCCTCGATACTTTCAAAGACTGGCGAAAGGGGGGTCCCTTCAGTCGTTCGTTCATAAAGTTGATAGTGTGTAGGCTCCTCATCAAAAACCATGTATTCGTCCATTCGAAACGTACCGCAGGACCCCTCTACAGTTTCTTGTTCGTTCATGTCCGAACTGTCAAGTTCCTCTAATGCCCTTCCCGACTCTCTACAGGCCAACTCATAATCTTTAGCTGAAAATAGTGGGATGTATTTTCCTTTTTCGTCTTTTGGGTGCTCCCAATTCTTTGGCACTCTTCGTATTTCTCTGCTCATACCCTACTCCGTGCTAACCGGCTTATATTCTGGGGCTTACTTCCCCGTTCTGGCACCATGTTCGCTCTACTTTTGAATGAAATCAACTCAATTACTGAATAGAACTGCAATTATTTCAGTTATTTGATGTACTTCACCTTTTGCTGAATTGCTATTTCGAAAGGAGGGACATGTGGAAAACCTGGCACACCTTTTGATTCCAGGTCATTTACTCCTTCCGAGCTGGTCGTCATGTGGTCTCTCTTCTATTTGCCATCCCATGATTTCCCTTACACTCCAGTTTCGATTACCCAACTCTTTTCAACCCACTCTCCT